>CAZTRL010000001.1:0-23679 GCA_964616715.1 uncultured archaeon
CAGGCTTCGCCATGGTCGAGACCGGATTCACGAGGGCCAAGAACGCCGCCAACATCATGATGAAGAACATAACCGACTTCGCCGTCGGAAGCCTCGCCTACTGGGCCGTCGGATTCGCCATAATGTTCGGCACCGGGACTCTCTACTTCGGGGCCAGCAACTTCTTCCTGATGGACGCCAATCCCGCGACCAGCGAGGGGATGTGGACCTATGCCTTCTGGATGTTCCAGGTCGTCTTCGCCGCCACGTCGGCGACCATAGTGAGCGGCGCGATGGCAGAAAGGACGAAGTTCTCGACCTATGTCTTATACTCCCTGGTCATGTCGGCTTTCATATACCCCATAGTCGGCCACTGGGCATGGGGAGGCGGCTGGCTCTCCGTGATGGACACCCCCTTCATAGACTTTGCGGGATCAACGGTAGTCCATTCGGTGGGCGGCTGGGCGGCACTTGCGGGCGCCATCGTTCTCGGCCCCAGGATAGGCAAGTTCACCAACGGGAGGATCAAGGCCATAAAAGGCCACTCGCTTACACTCGCTACCCTCGGGCTTTTCATACTGTGGTTCGGATGGTTCGGGTTCAACGCAGGCTCCACGCTTTCAGGAAACACCCTCTCGATAGCGGTAATCGCCGTGAACACCAACCTCGCGGCAGCTGCCGGTGCGGTCATGGCCATGATGGTGTCGTGGAAGAAGTTCGGCAAGCCCGACATAGGCATGACCATAAACGGCGCCCTCGGCGGCCTTGTCGCCATAACCGCGGGGTGCGCCAACGTCAGCCCCGCAAGCTCGGTAGCGATAGGCATAATAGGCGGGATACTCGTGGTCTTCGCGGTGGAATTCATAGAGAAGAGGCTCAAGGTCGACGACCCCGTCGGGGCGGTGTCCGTGCACGGCGTGTGCGGCGCGTGGGGGACGCTTGCCGTTGGGCTGTTCGCCCAGGAGGCGTTCGGCGGCGTGAACGGGATGCTTTTCGGCGGCGGGGCGGCACAGCTCGCGGCCCAGGCCACGGGCGTCGTCTCAGTCTTCGCGTGGGCGTTCGCCTCCGCGTTCGTGATGTTCAGGGTACTCGACAGGATTGTCGGGATAAGGGTCAGCCGGGAGGAGGAGCTCAAGGGCCTCGACATAGTGGAGCACCAGAGCGAGGCATATGCGGACTTCCCCATATCGGCATCGACAAACTGAGGTGAGATGATGAAGATAATACTATCCATAGTGAGGCCGGAGAAGCTGCCCGACGTGAAGGAGGAGCTGCAGAAGGGCGGCATCGGCATGATGACCATCCTCGACGTTCGGGGCTGCGGCCAGCAGAAAGGCTATCCGGAGGGCTTCCGCGGCGTCGTGGAGGAGGTGGACCTCCACAGGAAGGTCATGATACTCGTGGCTGTCAACGAAAGCTTCGTCGACAAGGTCGTGAAGGCGGTCATCGCCGGGGCGCGCTCAAACGGCGGGAGAATAGGCGACGGTAAGATATTCGTGCTCCCGCTTGAGGACTGCATAAGGATAAGGACTGGCGAGAGAGGCGTCGCCGGCATCGGCGGGACGTCGGAAGAGCTTAAGAAGCTACGGGACATAAAAAATACAGGGTCTAACTTTAAGGGGTGATGAGTGTGGCGGCAGGTGCATTCAGCGAGGTCCTCGAGAGGACCAAGCGAGACGGCGTAAAGTTCGTGGAGTACTGGTTCACGGACTTCTTCGGCCAGGTCAAATCGACGACCATAATGATAGAGAGGGTCCCGGAGACATTCGAGAAGGGGCTGTGGTTCGACGGGAGCTCCATAATGGGGTTCGCGAGGATACACGAGAGCGACATGATACTCATGCCGGACCCGTCCACCTACGCGCTGCTTCCCTGGAGGCCCAAGGAGAAGGCCACGGCTAGGCTCATATGCGACGTCTACAGGCCCGACGGGAAGCCCTTTGAGGGGGACCCGAGGTACATACTCAAGAAGGCGCTGGCCGAGGCGAGGAAGATGGGATTCGTCTACAACACCGGCCCCGAGTGCGAGTTCTTCCTTTTCAGGAACGGGGGCGAGGAGTCCACGGGCCCGGTGCTCCACGACACGGCAGGCTACTTCGACTTCGGCCCAAAGGACCTCGCAACGGACGTCCGCAGGAACATAACCCTCGCCCTTGAGGAGATGGGGCTGGAGATAGAGATGTCGCACCACGAGGTGGCGCCAGGCCAGCACGAGATAGACTTCAAGTACTCCGACGCGCTGACCAGCGCGGACAACACGATAACGCTGAAGACCGCGACCAAGGCGATATCCCACGGGATGGGCCTGCACGCGACCTTCATGCCAAAGCCCGTGCAGGGCGAGAACGGCTCGGGGATGCACGTCCACCAGAGCCTGTTCGACCTGCAGGGCAGGAACGTCTTCTACGACGCATCCGACAAGATGAAGCTCTCCCCTATCGCGAGACACTTCATAGCGGGCCAGCTCAGGCACGTCAGGGAGATGAGCGCGGTCATATCGCCCACGGTCAACTCCTACAAGAGGCTCGTGCCCGGGTACGAGGCCCCGGTCTACATAAGCTGGGCGAGGATAAACCGCTCCGCTCTCATAAGGGTGCCGCAGTACTCGCCCGGAAGGGAGCAGAGCTCGAGGGCGGAGCTGCGCTGCCCCGACCCGAGCTGCAACCCGTACCTTGCCTTCGCCGCGATGCTCATGGCCGGGCTCGACGGCATAAGGAACAAGACGCAGCTTCCGGACCCGGTGGAGGAGAACCTATACGGATTCACGGGGGAGAAGCTGGCGGAGCGAAAGATATCCACACTCCCCGCGTCCCTGAACGAGGCGCTCCGGGAGTTCGCCGCAAGCGCCGTGATGAAGGAGGTCTTCGGCGAGCAGACGTTCAGGAAGTACATAGACGCCAAGGCCAAGGAGTGGGACGAGTTCAGGACGAGCGTCACGGACTGGGAGAAGTGCAAATACTTCCAGGTCCTCTGATGAGGGAGCACAACGGTATACCTGGTGAAACCGACCCATTTAATAGGCCGGGGCGCGAAGAATAATCCATACGGTTTTCCGGTCTTTAACATCCCGGGTGTATCACATGAATGCGAGTTCCAGGTCCAGCATGCTGATGGTCACTGTGGTGCTACTGCTGGCTTCGGCCTTCGCGAGCTTCTATTTCGTCCTCGGCGGAAGCATAACGGGCATGGCCCCGTCAGGCCCGGGGTCCGACGACGGCTCCGGGGTCTTGCAGGGCCAGGACGGAGGGGACTATTTCATGGGCTCTCCGGACGCCCCCGTCACGATGATAGAGTACAGCGACTTCCAGTGCCCATACTGCGGCAGGTTCGTCAGCGAGACGTTCCCCCAGATAGAGCAGAACTACATAGACACGGGTGAGGCCAAGCTCATATTCAAGCAGTTCCCGCTTCCGTTCCACTCCAACGCCCAGTCGGCAGCGGAAGCCGCCGAGTGCGCGGGCGAGCAGGGGAAGTTCTGGGAGATGCACGACAAGCTGTTCGGGAACCAGGCATCTCTTGGCAGGGACAGCTACATCGCGTGGGCGGGCCAGCTGGGACTCAACGTCGCGGCCTTCCAGGACTGCATAGACTCGTCGAGGTACTCCGCCCAGATAGCCGCCGACATGCAGGATGGACAGAGTGCGGGCGTCAGCGGGACGCCGTCATTCGTCATCAACGGGGCGCTTGTTGTCGGCGCCCAGCCGTACAGTGTGTTCCAGCAGGCGATAGACCAGGCCCTTTCCGAAAGCCAATAAAAGCCACGGATGCAAGAATTTAACACACTGTCTGGATGATGTTTCCACGAAAAGGGGAGGTGTTGCAATGAACGGAGAAGAAGGATGCGGATGCTGCTAAGCCATGTAAAGATTCATTTTTCGCTTTTCGCGTTTTTTAGTTTTCGGGGATTCCAATGACGGAGACTGCTGTGGATGAGGGGGAGGTGCCCGGATGAGCCTCGTGTCGCTTCCGGCGGCCCTGAGAAAGGGGGTGCCCATGGGAGGCTTCACTCTCTACGCCTCCAAGGTCTCCAGGGGAAGGTTCTGCGAGGAGAGGAACATAGACGTGAGGATAAGGAAGGCCGGCCACGACTGCCACCTGCTGTTCGCCAAGGTCTTCTTCGGCAGGCCCCCCGAATACGGTCCGTGGGCCGAGCTGTTCGGTATGAACGCCGACATCCGGCTGGGCCGGTCCCGCATCAAGTACTTCGGCTCGAAGGTCGAGCTCGGCGTTCTGGCGCTCTTTTCCCGCTACATGGGGCCGGGACAGCTGTTCGTCGAATACAACGATGACGAGGAGACCAAGGACGGGCTTCGGAGGGGGTTCCCCGCTCCCGTGACGAGGCTGGGGAGCATACTTCTCTCGCTAGGCTACACCTGGTTCAAGGACTGGTACTTCCCGGAAGGGTATATGGAGGGCGGCATGAAGCTGCAGGGGGAGAAATGCGCCGGTGCCAGGGTCCGGAGGGCGAAGATGCTCAAGATAGGGCAGGACGCGACGGAGTTCCTCCACGGGCTTTCGCCAGGCGGCGGAAGGGACGCGCTTGCAAGGCGCGCAGTCTCCAGGGCGCGCGACTTAGGTAGAATGGCTATGAAATAAAAGCTTTCATGTGCAATATGTTTAAACATGCCTCCCAAGAAGACGGTTATGGTGGTAGACGACGAGGAATGCATACTCGTCCTCCTTAAGGAGTTGCTCGAGGGCGAGGGCTTCAACGTCATCACCGCGTCCAGCGGCATGGAATGCCTCGACAAGCTGGAGAGTGTGAAGCCAGACCTCCTCATGCTCGACATAATGATGTCAAGGATAACGGGTCTTGACGTGGCCGAGGCGGTGAGGCTCGACCCTTCCCTGAAGGACACGAAGATAATCTTCATGACCGTTGTCAAGTCGAGAGAGGTCAACCCGGCGCTCCTCAAGAAGCTCGACGCCATGGACTACATAACGAAGCCCTTCGACAACGCCGACCTCGTGAGGCGCGTCAAGTGGGCGGTAATGAAGTCCGGCTGAATCAGCCCCTGAGCGCCTTCATCCTTTCCGATATCTTCTCCATGTCCTTTTCGGAGAGCTTCTCCCTGGCCATGCTGAAGATGACGTCCTCTTCCTCCTTCATGTGGGCCTTCAGCTTCCCGAGCGATTCCATCAGCCTTGCGTCCATCGCCGGGGCGCCGCCCTTGCCGAAGTCCCTGGCTAGGCCCACGAGCTCGTCGAGGGCGGAGAACTCCTCGTGCTCGGCCATGAGCCTCTCGAGGTCCTTCCCAGGGAAGCCCGCATCGGCCAGGCACGGGAAGAGCAGTTCCTCCTCGTCCCTCTTGTGGAGCTTCAGCGTTGTCCTTGTGAACAGGAGGAAGACGTCGAGCGTCAGCCTCAGGTCTTCCCTGCTCCCGCCTTTCCTGAAACCCTCCAGCGCCTCCTCCAGCCTCCTGGACTGCCTGAGTATCTCGCTGTGGCACTCCAGCATCTCGTCTATGGCATTCGGTTTTCCTTTCATGTCAGCACGCATCCAAATCAATCATTTGCCCTTCCAGAGCCCGTGGATGTTGCAGTATTCCCGCGCTTCCCCGATGGCTGCCTTCATGCCGAAGACGGCTTCCGGCTTCTCGCCTGGCTTCAGGTACTTCCTGCAGACCTTGCCGTCCGCCACGACCTCTACCCATTCTATGTAGTGCTTGGCCTCCATGGGGTGGGGGACTGAGCCTACCTTGACCTTCACGCCCTCCGGCGATTTCTCCACGACGGGGACGTGCTTTTCCTGAGCCGCATCCTGCGTGTTCTCCTTCTTGAGCTCCATCGGCTGGTTGCAGCACACGAGCTGCCCCACGCTCTCGTGGAGCACCTCCACTATGTTTCCGCAGACATTGCATTTGTAGACCTGCCTGAATTCCGTCATTTACGCACCTCCTTTAGAATCACTCCCTGCTCCCGCAAGGTATCTCGCGGCCTTTATCAGCGCCATGCATCCCTGTCCTGCCGCGATGACGTACTGGTACTCGTGCCCCGAGGCACAGTCCCCCGCGGCGAATATGCCCGGGACGCTAGTCCTGCACCTGCAGTCTATCTTTATGTGCTCGTGCTCGTCCATCTCCAACATGTCCCTGAAGGGCTTGGTGCTGGGGATCCTGCCTATCTCTATTATGACGCCCTTCACCGGAATCTCCGTGACCTTGCCGCCCTTCTCGTAGGAGACGCCGCTCACGAGCGAATCGCCCTTTATCTCCTTGACCGTGGCCCCGGATATGACCTCCACCTTGGGGTTCTTCCTGGCCCGCTCGACCAGGTACTCGTGGCCCGTGAAGCCTTCGCCCTTGACCAGGACATATATCTTCCTTGCGATGTCCTTCATGAAATCCACGGCCTCCAGCGCCGAGTTGCCGCCCCCCACTATGGCGATGTCCATGCCCTTGTAGAGGGGACCGTCGCATATAGAGCAGTATGCGATTCCCTTCTTCTGGAACTCCTCCTCGCCGGGAACGCCTAGCTTCCTCGGCACCGAGCCCGTCGCTATTATGACGGTTCTCGACGGATAGCTGCCCTTATCCGTCTCGACCCTGAAGCCCCTGCCTTCCCTCCTGATGCCCTTCACGGTCTCGTTCCTCACCTTGACGCCGTTGAAGTCCATCTGCTTCATCATTATGTCCATGAGTTCCAGCCCGGTGGTCTCTGCTATGCCGGGGTAGTTGAGCACCTCGCCGCTGACCGCGAACTGGCCGCCGAAATCCGTGGATATCACGGCGTACTTCATGGCCTTCCTCGCGGCGTACATGGCCGCCGTGAGCCCGGCCATCCCCGCGCCTATTATCACCGTGTCGTACGTGTCCATGTCAGCCGCCCTTCCTCACGCGCTCCTTCGCGATGCTCAGCGCCGCGTCCCTTGGCGAGACGCCGTCCTTCTCCATCTTGGACAGCACGAGCTCCGTGTTCTCCCTTATCTTGCTCTCGACCGTCCTGAACATCTCCTTCTCGCCGCCTCCGGCGTGCTCCACAGAAGACGATATGACACCACCGGCGTTCGCGACGAAGTCCGGTATCACAAGTATGCCCTTCTCGTGGCAGAGCTTCTCCACGGCGCTGGTCATGGGTATGTTGCTCCCCTCGACTATCACCTTGAACCCAAGCCTGCCCACGTCCCCGGGCTTTATCAGGTCCGGTATGGCGGCCGTGACCAGTATGTCGGCCTCGACGTCGAGGATGCTCTCGCAGCAGTCCACGTCCCCAGGCCTGTACGCCACTACCGAGCCATGCTCTTCCTTGGCCTTGGCGAGCCTGCCGAAGTCTATGCCGTCCCCGTTGTGCAGTAGGCCTTTGCTGTCGGAGACCGCGACTATCCTTGCTCCCTTCTCCGCCAGGTGCTTCGCCGCGAACCAGCCGACGTTTCCGAAGCCCTCTATCGCCACGCTGGACTTCGTTATGTCAAGCTGCGCGTGCTCCGCCGCCACGAGGGTCGCATGGTAGACGCCGAACCCTGTCGAGCCCAGCTCGTGGGGCAGCCCGCCCCTGGACTTGGGCTTGCCGGTCGCGGACTTCGGGTTCCCGTTCTCGGAGACGAACCATTCCATCTCCTTCTCTCCCATGTTCATGTCCGGGGCCGCTATGTACCTCTCGGGACTGATTATCCTCAGGGCTCTCGAGAACGCCCTCACGAGCTCCTCCTTCTTCCTTGGGGATATCTGCTTGTCGTTTGCCACTATTCCGGACTTGGCGCCGCCGAAGGGGAGCCCTGCGAGCGCGTTCTTCCATGTCATGGCTCTGGCGAGCCTAGAGACCTCCTCCTCGGTCACTGTCGCAGTCATCCTTATGCCGCCCTTCCCGGGGCCGAGCCTCGTGTTGTCTATGACCACGAATCCCTTCATCCCCGTCTTCGGGTCGTAGACAGAAAGCACCATCTCCGGCCCGAACTCGTCATGGCTTATCATACCTTACAGCACCTCTCCTGACCCCCTAACCGGGACCTTACTTCTTCTCCAGCTCTTTCTCCAGAGCGTCCCTGTCGAACCCTATTATAACCTTTCCGTTTATCTCCGTCTGGGGGACTCCCATCTGGCCGGACCTCGCCACCATCTCCCTGGCAGCGTTCTGGTCCTCCGCGACGTTTATGTCCTCGTACTCCACGCCCTTCTCGTCAAGGAAATGCTTGAGCATGTGGCAGTATGGGCACGTAGGGGTCGAATACACCTTTATCCCTGTCATTCTCACACCTCCATTAATGTATCTGCGGGAAAGCCTTTTAGGCTTATTCCCTCTTGCCGAGCGCCTGGTCAAGCATCATCAGGCCGTTGACCGAGCTTCCGATCATCCTGAGCTTCTCGACTATCTCAAGCGCAGACGCCTCCTCTTCCACCTGCTCGTCTATGTACCAGTGGAGCAGCACCTGCGTGGCCTTGTCGTTCTCCTTTCCTGCGAGGTCGTGTAGCTTCTCCAGGCAGCCGGTTATGTACTTCTCGTGATTGTACGCCGCCTCGAACGCCGCGAGCGGGGAAGCCCACTTAGCCTCGGGCTTCTTCATGGCGTCGAACACCGCCACCCCCGCCCTGTCGAACAGGTAGCCGTAGAACTTCATGGCGTGGACCCTCTCCTCGCCCGCCTGCTTTCTCATCCAGTGCGCGAACCCCTTCAGGTTCCTGGATTCGAAATACGCGGACATTGACAGATAAATGTACTCGGAGAACATCTCCTCGTTCATCTGCGCGTTCACCGCATCCTCCATCTTCTTGCTTATCTTCATACCAATTACCTCCATTCAATCATATCTTCCCGACCAGGTCGACGCCCGGCTTCAGGGTATCCTTGCCGGGCTCCCAGCTGGCCGGGCACACGAGACCCTTGTGCTCGCGGACGAACTTGGCCGCCTGCAGCTTCCTCAGGGTCTCCCTTATGTTCCTTCCTATGTCGTTGCTGTGCATCTCGACGGACTGGACGACGCCGTCAGGGTCTATTATGAACGTGGCCCTCATGGAGAGCCCCTCGTCCTCCATGTATGTCCCGAACTCCCTGCTGAGTTTCCCATTGGGGTCTGCGAGCATCGGGTACTTTATCTTCTTTATGGCGGGCGAGTTGTCGTGCCACGCCTTGTGGACGAAGGCCGTGTCTGTGCTGACGCTGAGTATCTCGGCGCCCTCCTTCACGAAATCCGCATGGTGCGCTGCCGCCTCCTCCAGCTCGGTCGGGCACACGAACGTGAAGTCCGCAGGGTAGAAAAGCAGCACAAGCCACTTCCCGCCGTAGTCCGAAAGCCTGACTTTCCCTATGCCGCCCTCGCGGAATGCCTCCACCTCGGCGTCCGGTATCGCGTCTCCAACCCTCATCTTAATCCACTCTCCTGATTCTTTTTAACACGCTGAAACAAAATAGTTTTCGTTTAAACCGCGCAGCGGCCCGGGACCTAGCAGCAGCAACAGCTGGTCTCGTGCTTCCTTTCGTACTCAATCATCTCCTCAGTGCAGCACACCGGCTCCCCGTCCGAGTCCTCCACGGAATCGCAGTCTACACACTTCCACATGGCCATGCGAACACCTCCATCACGCCTTCATATGAAACCTTTTTCATGTAACATTTATAAGGAAGTTCGAATATATAAATATTATGGTTCGGATAACAAACTTAGAGCTCGTGGAGGCCCTCAAGGAGAACGCCAGGGCGTCCTTCACGGAGCTCGCCAGAAGGTTCGGGGTCACCGAGACCGCCGTGCGGAAGAGGGTGAGGAAGCTCGAGGCAGACGGCGTCATAAAGAAGTATACCATCGAGGTCGACCCCATGAAGATAGGCCTGCGCATGAATGCGCTCCTCGGCGTCGACACGACGCCTGAGAGCTATCTCTCCGTGATAGAGAGGCTCAAGAGGAAGAAGGAGGTCATGTGCCTTCGCACTTCCAGCGGGGACCACATGATACTCATAGACTGCTGGTTTCCCGGCATGCCGGAGCTCTCGAGGTTCGTCAAGTCCGTGGAGTCCATGGAGGGCGTCACCAAGGTCTGCCCCGCCGTCATAACGGACAAGATAAAGTGATTCCCCGGGAAAGATTTTTCTGCAGACGCGTCCAATAGAATATAGAGGAATGTTATGAACCTCTATCCACTGCTTCCGTTCTCGGCATCCCTGATAAGCTTTTCGCTAGGCGTCTTCGCACTCCGGGCAAACCACAGGTCCCGGCTGAACCGTGCGTTCTCCCTCTTCATGTTCTCGGCAGGCTTCTGGAGCCTCTCGAGCTTCCTGATATACAGTTCCCCGACCCCGGAGGCGGCCTTCCTCTGGGACAAGACCGAGACCTTCGCCTCCCTCCTCGCTGCCACGTTCATGCTCCACTTCTGCCTCATCTTCACGAAGAGCCGCCTGCTGAAAAGCCGGCTTTTCGTCATCCTCACATACGTCCCCGCGTTCTTCTTCACATACATAAACGTCACCACCAGGACGATAACGTTCTCCCTGGTGCCATCCTACTGGGGCTACAGCATGATTCCGGGTGACATGTACTACGTACTTGGCGGCTGGATAGCGCTGTATGCGGTTGCCTGCGCCGTGTCATGCTTCATCTTCTTCCTAAGGGCGGACTCCCGCAAGGTGAGGAGGCAGGCCCTCCTCCTCACCTCGGGGATTACGGTCATGATCGTCGGAGGCGTCATAAGCGAGATAGTGATGCCTCTGCTCCAGATAGAGGTCATGCCGCTGACATCGACTCTAACGGCGCTCAACGGTGGACTGGTTGCATACGCCATAGCAAGATACAAGCTCATGGTTCTGACGCCGTCCATAGCGGCCGACGACATACTCAAGACGATAGCAGACTACATAATGGTCTTCAACAGGAACGGGACCGTGGCCTTCCTCAACGACTCTGCCCTCGACGCCCTGGGGCTCAAGAGTGAGGTGATAGGGGCGAAGCTTGAGGGGGTCTTCGACGAGGGCGTTCTCCTGTCTGTGTTCCGGACGCTGGAAAAGGAAGGCATGATAAAGGACGTCAGGTCGTCCCTGAGGCTGAAGGGAGGCAGGGACGTCCCCGTGTCGCTCAACTGTTCCTCCGTGAGGGACGGCTCAGGAGCGCTAATGGGATACGTGATAGTCGCAAAGGACATGACGCGCTTAAGCGAGCTCATAGAGAACCTCAAGAGCCGGACGGCGGAACTGGAGAAGTCCCAGGGCCAGCTCAGGTCGAAGGTAGACGAGTCGGAGAAACTAAACAAGCTGTCCATAGGCCGCGAGCTGAAGATGATAGAACTCAAGAAGAGGATAAAGGAGCTGGAAAGCAGGAAAGGCAGGTGACGGGCGTTGCGGTCACCTGACAAGCTCGCTTATCCTGCGGAACTCGCCGGTCCCCGCCTTCCCGACCAGCTGGAAGAGCACAGCCTCTGATGACTCGACGATGACGCCTCCCTGGCGCATCCTGTCGAGGGCTATGTCCCTGTCCTCCCTTTTCCTGGAGGACACCGCGTCAGCGGCAACTATCGCCTTCATGCCCCTCTCCACGGCGTCGAGCGCGGTCTGCAGGACGCAGACGTGGGTCTCTATGCCGAATATCACCAGGGTGCCGGCCCCCGTCCCTTCGAGCCTTGAGACGAACTCGTCCGAGCCGAAGCAGCTGAAATGCATCTTCTCTATGGGCCTAACGGTCCCGTCAAGGCCCGCCTCCGGGACAGTCCTTCCAAGCCCCTTCGGGTACTGCTCCGTCGCTATGAGCGGTATGCTGAGTATCCTCGCGGCCCTCGCGAGGATGGCGGCGTTTTTCACCATGTCCCTGAAGCCGTGGATGGCCGGCGCGAACTTCTCCTGGACGTCCACCATCACGAATGCCGTCCTCTTCCTGTCAATCATTAGAAGATATTCAGCGGGCGGTTAAAATATGAATTCTCGGACCCTGGCAGAGTGAGTGCATGAGAAGCTATTTAAATATGAGCATTCCAATTAGTTGTTATGACAGTGCCCTGCAGCATCATGACCAAGAAGACTAAGCTCTTTATGCTTTAGTCAAAGGTCTTCTGCTGGGGTGGCTGCATTGCTTCTGACTCGCTTTCCTCCCCAGCGCAAGCTCCGGGCACTTCAGCGGTGGCGGCGATGACGATAGTCATGAAGTTCGGGGGAACGTCCCTTGCGGATGGCGAGAGGATAAAGGCAGCCGCGGCCCTCGCGGCCGACGCCTCCAGGAAGGAGGGCGTGGCGGTGGTCGTCTCGGCAATGGGCGGGACGACAGATACCCTTCTCGGGGTCATAGGCAAGGCCACCCGGATGAAGGACAGGGAGATAGACGCCTTCGTCGCGGGCGTCAGGAAGATGCACGAGGAAGCCGTGGCCGTCGCGGTCTCGAAGAAGAGGGACAGGATAATGGAGGCCATGGCAATGAGATCTGATGAGCTCGCCGAGGCCATAACAAATATCAGGGACACCGGGCTCACGACCCACTTCAGGGACAGGGTGGCATCCTTCGGGGAGAAGTTCTCCTCAGCCATCGTCTCCGGCGCCATATCGGACCACACCGAGTCCGACTGGCACCACGGAGACAGCGGCCTGATAGTGGTTGACGAGAACTTCATAAGCCCGGAAGCCGACATGGAGACCACCCAGGAGGAGATATCAAAGAAGATAGTGCCGCAGATGAAGAAGGGAATCGTTCCCGTCATAACCGGTTACATGGGTTGCACGCACGACGGCCAGACGACCACACTGGGCAGGGGTTCCAGCGACCTGATAGCATCGATAGTCGGCGCCTGCATAGACGCGAGGGAGGTGCAGATATGGACGGACGTGGACGGCCTCCTGACCGCCGACCCCAAGGTGGTGCCCGGGGCGAGGCTGATTCCCAGGATGTCCTTCGCCGAGGCGAGCGAGCTCGCATACTTCGGTGCGAAGGTGCTGCACCCGAAGACCATACTTCCCGCGATGAACAGTAACATACCCATACGCATCCTGAACACGCTCAATCCCGGAAGCCGGGGCACCGAGATAGTCAGCGACAGGGAGAGGGCGCCCGGCATAGTGAAGGCCATCACCTCCAAGAAGGGCATAAACATGCTCAACATCGTGTCCGCCAAGATGCTCGCCTCCCACGGGTTCCTGGCCAGGGTGTTCGACGTCTTCGGAAGGCACGGCATAAGCATAGACATGATATCCACGACTGAGGTCTCCGTCTCTCTTACCATAGACAGCAGGATAAACGGCAGGCTCGAGCCCGTCATGAAGGAGCTCTCCGGCATAGCGAGCGTCAATCTGCTCTCGGGCAAGGCACTCGTGTGCGTCGTCGGCGACGGCATGAGGATGGTTTCGGGGACTGCCGGCCGGGTGTTCTCCTGCCTCGGGAAGGGCGGCATAAACGTGGAGTGCATATCCCAGGGGGCCTCCGAGATAAACATAAGCCTCGTGGTTGACGAGAAGGACTGCGACGGCGCGGTCAGGGCGCTCCACCACGAGTTCTTCCCGGAGGCGGAATAGATGAACAGGGCGCTCAGGACGTTCCTCTCAGCCGAGAGCTTCATATTCTTCGCCGGCGGCCTGCTGGGGCCGCTCTATGCGGTCTTCGTCCAGGACATCGGAGGCGACGTGCTCACGGTTGGTGCCTCGTGGTCGGTGTTCATGTTCCTGTCGGGTGTCGGGCTGCTCCTCTCTGGCAGGTTCATAGACAGGCTGAGGAGCGAGAAGCCTGTCATAATCGCGTCGCATGCGCTGCAGGCCTTCGGCTACCTCGGCTACCTCTTCGTCACCACTCCCGCGCACCTGTTCGCGGTCCAGATGGTGCTTGGAATCTCCGCCGCGATAGGGTTCCCGTCGAGGGAGTCATGGTTCACCAGGTTCATAGACAAGGACAGGATAGCGTTCCAGTGGGCATCATGGGAGGCGTCCTATTCCATAGCCGCGGCCGCGGCATCTCTGATAGGCGCCGTCGTCGTGAGCCTGTACGGATTCCCGGTGCTCTTCCTATCGATGTTTCTGGTCTCCATCATAGGCGTCGCCGTGATGGCTTTCATACCGGAGGGGAGGAAATGAGAAGGCTGAAGGCCGGCGTCCTCGGCGCGACCGGCATGGTCGGCCAGAGGTTCGTGCAGCTCCTGCAGGACCACCCGTGGTTCGAGCTCTCGGCGCTTGCCGCGAGCGAGAGGAGCGAGGGAAAGCCCTACTCCGAGGCGCTGGGCGGAAGGTGGAAGATAGGGGGGAGCGTCCCCGCGAGGGCCGCGGGGATGGAGGTCTCCGGCTGCAGGCCGGGCATCGACTGCGACATCGTATTCTCCGCTCTGGACTCGTCCGTCGCCGGCCCAATAGAGGAGGGGTTCGCGAGGGCGGGCTTTGCGGTGTTCTCAAACAGCAGGAACCACAGGAACGATTCCGACGTGCCGCTGCTCGTCCCTGAGGTCAACCCCGGGCACGCCGAGGCCGTCAGGACCCAGAGCTACGGCGACGGCTTCATAGCCACGAACCCCAACTGCTCCACCACGGGCCTCGTCATCCCGCTCAAGCCGCTCCAGGACGCCTTCGGCGTCAGGAAGGTCCTCGTCACGACCATGCAGGCGCTCTCCGGCGCGGGCTTCAAAGGCTTCGGCATCGACATAGAGGACAATGTCATCCCGCTCATATCCGGCGAGGAGGAGAAGATGGAGAGCGAGCCTCTCAAGATACTTGGCGGCTTCGACGGCAAGCGGTTCACAAATGCGGACATTGCACTAAGCGCGCACTGCAACAGGGTGAACGTGGTCAACGGCCACCTGGAGGCCGTGAGCGTCCAGCTGTCGGGCAAGCCTTCCATGGAAGAGCTAGGCGACGCACTATCGTCATTCAATCCCCTGAAGGGCATGGGCCTCCCTAGCGCCCCGGACCCGCCGATAATTGTGACGAACGAAGAGGACAGGCCCCAACCCAAGCGTGACAGGGACGCGGGTAACGGCATGGCCGTGACCGTGGGCAGGATAAGGGAGTGCCCGATCCTAGGCTACAAGTTCGCCGTCCTCTCGCACAACACCGTCAGGGGCGCGGCCGGCGGCAGCGTCCTCAACGCGGAGCTGTTCGTGAAGAAAGGGCTGGCCTGAGTCCACATGCTGCCCAGAGAGCCGCGTAACACCTTCAGCTTCCCGTGTGTACAACCCGCTTTATTAAGGGACACGGACAAACTAATAAATTGGAGCGGATGTACGACTTCAGCATATACTCGATTCTTTCCCTTGTCGTGTCAGAGGTATACCTTCTGATATCAGTCTACATACTCTCCAAGAACCCAAGGAGCAGCGTTAACAGGATGTTCCTCCTTGTGGGCGTCTCCATGGCCGTATGGGGCCTCGGGGAAGGCATGCAGCGCGCATCACCGGATGCCGTGACAGCCTTCTTATGGGGCAACTACGTGACTGTGCTAGGCTCAAGCTTCCATTCGGTGTTCCTCCTACACTTCTGGATAGTCTTCTCGGGGAAGATTGAGAGTTTCTCCAAGAAGGTCATAGCCGCGCTCTACCTGCCGGGGGTCGTGTTCCTGCTGGTGCGGCTGGTGGATCCGGGCATACTCATAAAGGGGATGAGCCTGGAGTACTGGGGATATTCCACTGAGGGCACGCCTCTATACATCATCTACATGCTGTACGTCATGGCCTACGCGCTCGCCGTGGCCCTCCTCGCCCTCAGGGCATCCAGAAAGACATACGGCAGCCTGAAGAGGCAGACCAGGAACATCGCGGTCGGGATACTTCTTGTCATCCTCATAGGAGTGGCCACCCAGATAACCAGGCCGCTCTTCCATCTGGGTGTGCCGGAGCTCACGGTGACAAGCACAATAATCTTCATATCGATGATAGCCTATGCAGTGGCCAGGTACAACCTGCTGACCATAACCCCGAAGCTCATAGCCGAGGAGGTCATAGCCACCATGGGCGACTATGTCATAGCGGTCGACAGGAACATGCGCATCGCTCTGGTCAACAACTCCACGCTCAGGGAGTTCGGCTACGAGCGTGGCGACCTCATGGGCAAGAGCCTGGATGCCGTCATCTCTGACAAGACGCTTTCCTCTGGATATGACGAGCTCCTGAGGAATTCCCCGCTTTCAGGCCGTGACACCTTCCTGAAGAAGAAGGGCGGGGGGAAGGTTCCGGTTTCCGCCAACCTTTCCGTGCTCAGGGAGGGAAAGAGATACGCGTACGGCTTCGTCTTCGTCCTTCGGGACATGCGGAAAATGAACGAGATGATAAGCAGCCTGCGCAGGAAGACAGAAGAGCTCAGCGTCTCCAAGAAGAAGGCCGAGGACTCGCAGAGGGAGCTCGCCAGAAGGAACGTGGAACTGGAGAGGATAAACAAGCTCGCCGTGGGAAGGGAGCTCAAGATGGTCGAGCTGAAGAAGAGGCTCGAAAAGCTAGAAGGCTCCACGGGCAAGTGAGCGCCTGCGGGGGATTCCCCTGTTAACTAATAAAAGATTTGGCCAACAAATAATTATACTATGTCAGTGCGGATAGAGCGGATAACCATGGAGGGCTTCAAGTCCTTCAAGCGCAAGGTCTCCATCCCCTTCCCGCAGGGCTTCTCCGTCGTGACGGGGCCGAACGGCTCCGGAAAGACGAACATCGCAGACGCCATATACTTCGTCCTCGGCTCCGGCGCCGCAAAGTCTCTCCGTGCGAAGAAGGCCCACGAGGTCATATTCCAGGGAAACGACAAGAAGAGGGCATCGGAGTACGCCAAGGTCACGATGTACCTCGCAAACCAGAAGCGCGTCCTTCCGATAGACGAGGACCTCGTGAGCATCTCGAGGAGGGTCAACAAGGCGGGCGCCAGCACGTACAGGCTCTCCGGAAGGGTTGCGACCAAGCAGGAGGTGCTCGACATACTCACCCAGGCCGGCATAAGCCTCGACGGCCACAACATGATACAGCAGGGAGACGTCACAAAGATAGTCGAGATGGGCCCCGTCGAGAGGAGGAGGATAATAGACGAGATAGCCGGCATAACAGAATACGACGAGAAGAAGGAGAAGGCGCTGAAGGAGCTCGAGAAGGTCGCCGACAAGGTCAGGGAAGCCGAGATAGTCCTCGAGCAGAAGGACGACCTCATGCAGAAGATAAAGGCCGAGCGCGACGCGGCTCTCGAGTACAGGAAGCTCCAAGACACCCTGAGGCTCGTCGTGGCGGCGTCGATACTCAAGAACCTCAGGACCCTCGAGAAGAAGGCGGAGACATCGGACAAGAGCTCCGCGGACAGGGAGGCCGACGTGGAGCAGATAACGGCGGAGATATCCGACACCGAGAAGAGACTGGAGTCCCTGGATTCGGAGATGGAATCCATAACGGAGAAGGTCCTCAAGGCATCCACGAGGATGGACGCGATAGGGAGGGCCGGGGAGCTCCGCACAAGAATCGAGATGAAGAGGGAAAGGATAAAGATGAACGACTCTGAGATACAGCGGATAGGCGAGATGATAGAGAAGGTCTCGACCCTCGACAAGAGGGAGAGCCCGGCGGTCAAGGCCGTCCTCGACAAGCCCGGCGTTGAGGGGACGTTCTCCGACCTGGTCATGGTGCCGCCCAGCTACAAGGTCGCAGTCGAGATCGCCGCTGGGGGCCACCTCGGGGACGTGATTGTCGAGAACCACAACCAGGCGGCTGAGTGCATAAAGTACCTCAAGGCCAACAGGATAGGGAGGGCGAGGTTCCTTCCCATGGACAAGATAGCGCCGAGGCCGAGGAGCGACCTGCCCAAGGGCGCGATAGGCTGGCTCTCGGACCTCGTCCACCACGACCCCAAGTACACCGGCATAGTCAACTTCGTCCTCGGCTCCACCATGTGCGTGCGCGACATAGAGACGGCCAGGGAGTTCATGGACAGGAACGTCAGGCACCGCATGGTGACGCTGGAGGGCGACCTCATAGAGAAGAGCGGCGCCATGACGGGCGGATTCTACAGGAAGGGCGCCGGAAGCGGGCCCAACATAGCCCAGTACATAGACAACCGGAAGGACCTAGAGAGGGAGAACGAGAACCTGCGCGTTGACCTCAGGGACCTCGAGGGTGAGCTCAAAACACTCAAGGCGGCCAACGGGGACGTGGTGAGCATCACTGAGCTGGAGGAGCGCAGGATGAAGGTATCGCGCGAAGCCGAGGCGCTGCGCGAGAAGAAGGACAAGCTCTACGACAGGCGCTCCTCGATAAGGGAGGAGGCCGGCAAGATGAGCGTTCGCCAGGCAAGGTACGAGGCGTCGCTCGACGCCGCGAAGTCCGACTGGGAGAAGTACAGGGAGATGGAGAAGGAGATAGGCGAGAGCGGGCTTCTCTCAAAAGGCGTCACGGAACTCGACTCTGTGAAGGAGCAGGTGACGTCGAGGATGGACTCCATGGGACCGGTCAACATGAAGGCCATAGCGGAGTTCGAGACGTTTCGGGAGGACTTCGAGGAGTTCAGGGCCAAGGTGCAGAAGATAATGGAGGAGAAGGACTCGATAGAGTCCACCATAGCCGACATAGAGGAGAAGAAGATGGCCGTGTTCATTACCACCATGGGAAACGTCTCGGGCCACTTCAGGGAGACCTACAGGGAACTCACGGGAGGCGAGGCGGACCTGCGCCTTGGCAGCGCCGACGACCTGGACTCGGGGCTGATGATATACGCGAGCCCTCCCGGGAAGAGGCTGGTGAACATAGACGCGATGTCGGCAGGCGAGAAGACGCTCACCGCGTTCGCCTTCATGTTCGCAATACAGAACCACAAGCCTGCGCCTTTCTACGTGTTCGACGAGTCCGACTCGGCGCTCGACAAGTCCAACACGAAGAGGGTCGCCGAGCTAATAAGGAAGCACAGCGAGATAGCCCAGTTCATAATAATCTCGCACAACGACCAGCTCATAAAGGAGGCTGCCCAGGTCTACGGCGTCTCGATGGAGCACGGCGAGTCCAAGATAATAGGCGTCCAGCTGCCGCCGAACTGAAACGCTTTTAACCCTACGCCACCAATCTTATATCATGGCAGGTGAGGAATTCGCCCAGATTCTCGAGGGCATGCAGTCCCAAGCGGCTACCTCCGAGATGCTCACCCAGGCTCCGCTTTTCATGTGGTCCGCGATGTGGCTCATCATAATAGCACTCACCGTGGGCATACTCCTGTTCGTCGCATGGATATGGCTCCTGGTGGACTGTGCCAAGAGGACGAAGTTCAAGAACGGCGACCGCGTCATGTGGGTCCTACTGCTCGTGCTTACCGGGCCGATAGGAATGCTCCTCTACTACCTCATGGAAAAGAGGAAGTAGAGAGGCTGGCGGAGAGGCCGAATGCCTTAGGCTTCAGCATATACTCCGGTTCCCCGGAAGAAACTCGCTTCTGTCGCAGTGATTTTGAGCCGGATGCGTAGATTGAAAAATGATTTAAACCGAAGAATGCATTATTAAGCATGCATATCAGCCCTGACGGCAAAGTCAGAGTCATGCAGATTTTTCCGAGCAGAGACGATATCCTGGAGCTGGGGATGTGCCAGGACAGTCAAGGCTCGGTGAGCGGCTTCCCCGCATACGTGTCAAAAGACGGCGTCTACGGGATAACCACGACACGGCTTTCCGATGGAGCGGAGCAAGTCCAGACGATATACAGGAAGCATTCGAGATTCGAATGCTGAGCGCCCGAGGATATGCCGCATGCGGGCCTTTCAGCTGCTGCACGATTCAATACAGCTTTTTAAAGCTTATCCAGGAATTAACACTAATGAGTAGTGAAGAAAGCTTTGCCCCCCATCCCGAGTTCCTTCCCATGTTCAGGCAGGGGGACAGGATGGACTACGGCTCCTTGAAATCCTGCGATTTCGAGCAGCTCTCGGATGAGAGCATCGGCAAGAATCACCACATTGTCGTAAGCGATGGACACTTCAAGTACCACTTCATGAGAAACGGCGGCGAGGAAGTCGTCATGCTCAGCAGCCATCAACTTCCCGAACCGCCGTCATATTCCGATTCCATGCGGGACGCTGCCCCGTTCGATCCGAAGCCCGCGGAAAGCGCGGCAAAAAGAGGGGAGGAGGTGCTGCTCGATATTGATGGCGACGTCATTGACGTCTCTGGGGACCCGTCAGGGAAGCACGGGATGCTGCCTGACGGCTCCGTCCATGCAGCAGGCGATCTCGCGGAGTACGGCCTCAAGGAGATTGGCTGCCATGAGATACCCGGATGGAAGGTCTACACGGACACCGGCGGTACCCGTGATTACGTAATCGAGGACGCCGGAAACGGCCGTGTGAGGGTCCTCTACAGCCTGGACAGCGGGCGCAAGTGGCCGGTAAGGGAAGGCTGGAACGCACTCCCTGAGAAGTATGCCAGGCTCGCGCCCGAAGGGCTGCTGGATATGGTGCCCTTGGAGGAAGCCGACAGCGGGCATCCCGCAGCCGGTATCGACCTGATTGCAGCGGATGGCGCGGACGGCTCCGAGAAAGGAACAGAATACGGCGTGTCGTACGAGCTAGAAGAGGGCAGGAAGTACACGGTCAGCGAGCTGGAATCCGTCGGCGTGCTTCCTGTGGACTGGAAGCCTTCGCTGGGCGGTTCGGCGGTGTACGACGACGGGAATGGCGGGCGGTACATCTTCGAGCAGAGCGGCGACCTTTCGGTAGGAATCACGATGACGCTTCTCAAGAGGCTCCGCTGAGCGCTGCCTAGAAGACGGACCTTCTAGACTCCTTTATCGCAATCCTGGCTCTCTGCAGTGCCGTGACGTTGGTAAGTACTGCGAGCATGACTATTGAGAGCGTGAGCAGGACCGGATGGAGTGACGCAAGGACGATTCCCGCCAGGAGTATTATGAGCCTCTCGGCCCTCTCGACGAGGCCTCCCTTTATCTCCCACCTGACGAACTCCTTCTCCTTTGCCGCCGCCTTGGCATACGATGTCATTATGGAGCCGAAGTAGTAGATGAAGAGCCATATCACGGACGGGAAGAAGAGCCCGGGAAGGCCGCCGGTGACGGCCAGGACGAACAGCCCGAGGACTACGAAGAACTCGACGTACCTGTCGACCATGGTGTCCAGGTACGCCCCGAACCTCGACTCCTTGCCGGTAGCCCTGGCCACGGCGCCGTCTACCATGTCGAGGAATGCCGACACGACGAAGAACGCGGCCGCGGGGATGAACATCCCAATCGCCACGAGGTACGCTGCTATCACGGCGGGCACTATGCTGAGCATGGTTATGGTGTTCGCGGACAGCCCCAGCCTCTTGAACAGGTTGCCGATGAGCTCGGATACCCATTCGAACCTCTGCCTGTTGCCGTAAAAGGTCATATAATAACTTTCAGATGCGTCCTAATAAAGTTCCCCGCTCGTGAAACCACACCCCCGGCGTTCACTGGTAGTACTCCAGACCGAGGTGGGTTATGAGCTCCTCGCCCATCATGTGCCTCAGGGTGTTCTTGAGCTTTGCGTGCTGGATGAACAGGTCGTGCTCCGGGTATACCGAGTCCGCGTGCATGGGTGCCTTGAAGTAGAAGCTCAGCCACTCCTGTATCCCCTTCATGCCAGCGCGTCCGGCGAGGTCCATGAACAGCGCCAGGTCGAGCACTATGGGCGCCGCCAGTATGGAGTCCTTGCAGAGGAAGTTGACCTTTATCTGCATGGGGTAGCCGAGCCACCCGAATATGTCTATGTTGTCCCAGCCCTCCTTGTCGTCGCCCTTGGGCGGGTAGTAGTTTATCCGGACCTTGTGGTAGGTGTCCTTGTAGAGGTCCGGGTACATGTCCGGCTGGAATATGAATTCGAGCGCGGACTTCTTGGATATCTCCTTGCTCTTGAACGAGCCGGGATCGTCCAGGACGAGGCCGTCCCTGTTTCCCAGTATGTTGGTGGAGAACCAACCCCTGACGCCAAGCATCCTCGCCTTTATGCCAGGGGCTATCACGGTCTTCATGAGGGTCTGTCCCGTCTTGAAGTCCTTGCCCGATATGGGCACGCCCTTCTGTCGTGCCAGCTCGTCGAGCGCGGGGGTGTCGGTAGTGAGGTGCGGGGCGCCGTTCGCGTAGGGAATCCCCTCCATTATGGCCGCGTATGCGTAGATCATCGATGGAGATATCCACTCGTCGCTGTTCCTAAGCCCTTCCTCGAACGCCTCTATGCTCTCGTGGACGGGATGCCTCTCTATGTAGGTCTCTGTGCTCGCGCACCAGACGATGACGACCCTAGAGAGATTCTTGTCATTCTTAAACCTTCTTATGTCCTCCCTCACCTGCTCTGCGAGCTCCATCTTGCTCGCGCCCTGCTTCTTGTTCGGGCCGTCTATGTTCTTTATGAACTTTGAGTCGAAGACCGCCTTCATGGGCCTGACCTTCTCGAGCTCTGCCTTCACCGGCTCGAGGTCCCTCGCGTCGAGGACGCCCGCCTTGACCGCCGCCTCGTAGGCGTTGTCGTCGAAGATGTCCCATGCCGCGAACTCTATCTCGGAGAGGTCCGCAAGCGGCACGAAGTCCTTTATGAGGGGTGTCCTCTTCTCGTCCCTCCCGCCGAGCCTTATGGTCTGCATCTGCGAGACGCTACCGAAAGGCTTTGAAAGGCCCTTCCTTATCCTCATCACGCCCGCCATGAACGTGGTGCTGACCGCCCCGAGACCCGGGGTCATTATGCCGAGCTTTCCCGAAGCCGGCCTTACATCAATCTTCGATGACATGAGCATTGCCTCCAAAACTATTTTATGATATAAAATAGTAGCCGGACTCTTATATATTTTACGTCGTGAAATAGTTAATCATGACAAGCCCCTCCGAAAGGTTCCGGGACAGCATCACGAAGGACAACCTCTGGATATACATACTGGCCCTCCTGACGGAGCGCGACATGTATCCCTACGAGATGAGGAACCTCACGAAAGAGAGGTTCGGCTTCTCCCCGGGAAACGTCACGGCCTACATAGTCCTCAAGAAGCTGAAGTCCGGAGGATACGTGAGGGTGGTCAGGAAGGTCCATGAGGGCGGCCCCGAGAGGACGTACTACAGCATAACGCCCTCCGGGAAGTCTGAGCTTTCGAAGGCCGCTTCCTTCCACAGGGCCCAGCTTTCCAAGGTGTTCTAGTACTTCGGGGTCTTGAGCAGGCCGATCTTGGCCATGCTTGAGAGCGTGTGGATGAGGGGATTGGTCTTCCTGCCGGTGGCTGTGGTATCCCTCTTCCTTATGGCATCCATGAGCTCCCGGGGCTCCGTTATGTCAGCCACCGTGTAGCCATTGCCTATCTCGAACCTGCAGTGGCTGTCGGAGCCTCCCGTCATCCCGATCCCGTGCGCCCTTGCGTACCTCCTGGCCTTCGTGTTGAAGCCGTTGAAGACCACCCTGGCGTTGAAGGCCTCCATGCCGTCGAAGCACTTCCTGTACTCGTCGAGCATCCTGAAGTTGTTCCGCAGGACGTCGAACGGGTGGGCGACCACGAGGATGCCGCCCTGCGCCCTCACCGCGTCCATGATTTCCGGGACCTCTCCCGGCCTTATCTCCTCGTTTATGAAGAGCGCCAGGACCTCGCCTATCTTCCTTCCATCGTGCCAGGCCTTCAGCTCTTCGCCCCTTATGACGTTTATTCCATGCTTCCTGCCGGCCGCGAGCGCCCTCTTCCACCCCTTCGTCATGTTGTGGTCTGTCACCGCCATCCCGTCGAGTCCCCTCTTCTTCGCTGCCCTGACCATGCCCTCGGGGCTCGTGGCGGCGTCCTTCGAGTAGTACGTGTGAGTGTGGAGATCGAATCTCATGTCAGCCACCCAGCTTCTCCTTTCCGGACTTTATGGTTCCGGAGACCTTCACGGTCCTGAATA
>CAZTRL010000001.1:23689-59188 GCA_964616715.1 uncultured archaeon
AGTCGCCTATCTGGTGCACGAGCGCCAGCGCCACCTTGATGTCGTCGACTGCCGCGGGAGCACACGATATCCACCCCTCCTGGCTCCCATCCTTCCAGAGGTTCCTTATCACCCTCAGGCCCGATACGGAGTAGCCCTTCTCCCCCATCCAGCCGAGGGCGGAGTCGGTCACCGCGCCTTTCATCTCCGCGTAGGACACGGGCTTCTGGCTCTCTATCCTGAACGTGACGTACCTCTTCTTCTCCCTCATAGACGGAAGCCTTCTTATCCTCATCCTTCCACCTCCACGCCGGGCATCACCCATTTCCCGGACAGTCTCCTGGCGTTCTCCCTCATGAGCTCCCCTCCCATGGATCTCCTCGCCGCAGGCTCCGGAAAGCCCAGGACCTTCGCGAACGACACGAGATCAGACGGGGAGCGCAGCCCGAAACCCGACAGCGCCCCCGAGGAGACGACGAAAGGCGCCTTCGCCTTCACAACGGACTTGGCGTTCATCCTCATCTGCGAGAAGACACGTCCCCTGTCGACGAGCGACGAGTGGAGAAGCGGTGCGAACTCGAAGGCTATCCTGACGCCGTTATCCCTCGCGAACCTGGCCATCGTCACGTCTATCTTCGTCCCCGGCCCTGGAATCAGTATGTCGACCTCCCTGGCCTCGCACGCGGCCCTGTTGGTCTCGTCGTCCCTTCCTTCCACGGCGATTATGAGCGAGCCCTTCCTGCCGGCCCTCACGACGCCCCGCAGCCTGCCGGCGGCGGCCTCCACGAGCCTGCCGCAGACCGCGTAGCTTCCGTCGCAGCCGGCGGGCTTTCCCCCGGCCAGCACGCATATCCCCGAGAATCCCAGCAGCCTGGCGTTCTTCATGAGGTCGCCGTCGAGCGCCTCCTCCCTCACGCAGTAGTCCCAGTACTCCATAAGAGTAATTGGTCTTCGGATAGAAATAAGAAACCTACTGTTTAATTAGGCCCGCGAAAAAACATAATTTCATGGGAATAGCCGAAGACCGCGAGATGCTGTTATCCAAGCTCTCCGGCGCGGGCTACCTGCGCAGCCAGGAGGTCTCCGAGGCGCTCAGGCTGGTGCCGAGGGAGGAGTTCGTGAACGACTCCGACAGGCTGCTTGCCTACAGCGACTATCCGCTCGAAATAGGCTTCGGACAGACGATATCCGCCCCCCACATGGTGGCGATGATGACCGAGCTCCTGAAGCCCAGGAAGAGGGACAGGGTGCTCGAGATAGGCTCGGGCTCCGGCTATCAGGCAGCCGTGCTCTCCCTCCTGGCGTCCGAGGTCTACACCGTGGAGGTCGAGCCGGACCTCGCGCTTGTCGCGAAGGAGAACCTGCAGAAGGCCGGCAGGGAGAACGTCAGGGTCTTCGTCGGCGACGGGAGTGCGGGCTATCCGTACTTCGCGCCATACGACAGGATAATCGTGACGTGCGCTACCGAGAGGATATACGACTCGTGGAAGAAGCAGCTGAAGCCCGGCGGGATAATAGTCGCGCCCGTCGGCGGGTTCTACATGCAGACCCTCGTGAGCCTTCGAAAGAAGCGCGACGGGGTCTTCGAGAGGGATGAGCACGGAAACTGCAGGTTCGTCCCGCTCAGAAAGCAGTGAGCGCCCTCAGCCGGCGAACTTGGCCAGGATGTCCCTGAGCTGCCTGCTGTCCCTTGCTATATACCTCGCCCTGGACGCCGCCATCCCCACCTTCACGGGGAATGCGTGCTCTGGGAGGACGTTGAACATGTCCTCGTCCGTCCTGTCGTCCCCGGCGGCGAGTATGAAGTCGAACTTCTCTGCCTCCAGCCATTTCAGGCAGGCCCTTCCCTTGTTTATGCCGTCCTTCTTGACCTCTATGACCTTGCCTCCCTCGAGAATCCCTATGTCCTGGTTGGCCGTCAGGTGCACCAGGTCGTCCTTGAGCTCCCACGCCCTTATCGACGCCTGGTCGGGGTCAGCCTTCCTGTAGTGCCAGACGAGGCTGTACTCCTTCTCCTCGAGGAACGAGCCCGGCGTCCTGTCCACGTACTGCTCTATGACTGGCCTTATGTCCTCCTTCCACTCCTTGGTGAGGGGCTCGGAGAGCTTCCAGGAGCCTCCCTTCTTCTTTATCCATACGCCGTGCTCTGCCACGAGGCCCACACCGAAGCCCCCGAACCACCTGTCGAGGGTCTCCCTTTCCCTGCCGCTGACTATGACCACCTCGTTCCTCGGGTCCTCTGACAGCTTCCTTATTATCCCCAGTATCTCCTCGTCGGGGAGCGCCTTTCCCGGATGCCCTGCGAGGGAGACGAGCGTCCCGTCGTAGTCGAGCAGGAACAGCCTCTTGCCGGAGGCCCCGTACGACTTCTCCATGGACTTCCTCACGACGTTTCCTATCTTCCTCTCCTCGAGCTTCCTCTGGATGTCCTTCGTCTGCCCGAGCTTCTCGAGGAAGTCGCGGGTCCACCTCCTGACGTCGTATCTCTTCAGCCTTCCCTGCATGGACTCGTTCCTCTCGGCCTGCTCGCGCCCGTCCATCTCGATGGCGAGCTTTATGGTCCTTGCTATCTCCTCCCTGTTGTTCGGGTTGACCGTGAGTGCCTCTCCCAGCTCCTTGGAGGCTCCCGCCATCTCGCTCAGTATCAGGACCCCCTTGTCCCCGCTCTTCGCGGCCACGAACTCTTTGGCCACAAGGTTCATGCCGTCGCGAAGCGGCGTTATGAGGCCTATGTCGGCCAGCCTGTAGAGCGCGAGGAGCGTGACGTCCTTCAGCGGCCTCCTTATGTATATCACCGGGGTCCACCGGACGCTGCCGTACCTGCCGTTTATGTCCCCCACCATCCCGTCCACCCTCTTGCGCAGCCCGCTGTAATGGGCGATGTTGGTCCTCGATGGGACCGCCACGAGCACCATGGTGACCTTCTCCCTCATCCCGGGGTTGTCCGTGAGGAACATCTCGAACGCCTCCAGCCTCTGAGGGATGCCCTTCGTGTAGTCCAGCCTGTCGACGGAGAATATGACCTTCCTGTCCTCGCCTATCTGCCTCTTCAGGGTCCTCGCCTCTTCCATGACGTCCCTCCTCCCCCCGCAGCCGCTGTACTTTCCGTAGTCTATCCCGAGGGGGAAGGCGTCGGCCCTTATTATCCTGCCGTCCGCGTTTATCTGCCCCGTCTCGTGCTCGTAGCCGCGAAGGAAATGCACGCTGTCCAGGAAGTGCTTGACGTAGTCGTACTGGTGGAAGCCCACGAGGTCTGCGCCGATGAGGCCGTCTATCAGCTCCTCCCTCCACGGGAGCAGCCTGAATATCTCGAAAGACGGGAACGGTATGTGGAGGAAGAAGCCTATTGAGGCGTCAGGCAGCCTCTCCCTGAGCATCTGCGGGAGGAGCATGAGATGGTAGTCGTGTATCCATATCACGTCTCCGTCCCTTGCCACCTTCAGTACCTCGTCCCGGAACTTCTCGTTGACCCTCTTGTAGGCGGCCCAGGCGTCCCTGTCGTACTCCACGTACTGGACGAAGTAGTGGAAGAGCGGCCATATGGTCTTGTTGCAGAAGCCTTCATAGTAGATGTCGAGCTCCTCGCCTGTGAGGAAGACCGGGATGCTGCCGTATTCCTTCGAGAGCCTCCTGCGGAGCTCGTCAGTCTCCCGGCCGCTCAGCTTCTCCTCCTCGAGGCCTCCCCAGCCTATCCATATGCTCTCCGAGGACTCGTGCATGGAGGAGAGACCCGTGGCCACCCCTCCGACACTCTTCCTGAAAGAGAGCTTCCCGTTCACCTTCGAAACAGACACCGGAAGCCTGTTAGATACAGTTATTATCCTTCCCATCGGGCCATGCGCCACCTTTTAATGGCTTGGCCGCAGTATTAATATGTTTAACGTTTAAACCCACGGTCCTGTCACGCCAGATATCCGGACATGAGGTTCGCCCAGTCTATCATGAGCCTCGTGACGAGGAAGTTGTTCCTCACGTGCGTCCTGCCGCGCCTCCCCATCTCGTCCCTGAGCTTCTCGTCCTCGAGGAGCTTCCTGACGCAGAGCGCGAAGCCCTCTATGTCGTCCGGCTCCCTGAGGAAGCCGTTTATGCCGTCCATGACCTGGAACGGTATGCCCCCGACGTTAGACGCCACCACGGGCGTGCCCTTGTATAGCGCCTCCGAGACGACGAGGCCGAAGCCCTCCCTGAGCGACTTCTGTATGACGACGGCCGAGCTCCTCTGGATGCTGTTGACCATGGCGTCCGTGCTGTCCAGGAGGAGCTTTATGTCGCCTGCGTGCCTGCTCCTCTGCTTTATGGCCTCTGTCTTCTCGAATATGGCCTGGCCCTCCGGGTCGTCTACGGAGAAGGAACCCATCAGCACCAGCTGGCACTTGCAGTGCCTCCTGACCTTCTCGAACACCTTTATGACCCCCACGGGGTCCTTCCACTTGTCGAACCTCGATATCTGGGTTATTATGGGGACCGTGTCATCTATGCCGTTTTCCTCCAGATTCTTCCTCACCGTCCTCTGCGCGAGCTGCCTGTTCTTCTCGGTGAGCGGGTCTATGGCCGGGTATATGACTGACTGCTCCGTCGCCATGCGCTTCTTGAAGTCCTCCTTTGAGACGATGAACCTGTCGTACTTCTCCACGAACCTGCGCAGGTAGTTCCATGTAGGCGCGTAGGGCCTCGACAGGTCCATGTGGAAGCGGCATATCCAGGGCTGCTTCTTGGCGTAGAAGTCTATGAGCGGAAGGGGCTGGGGGTCGTGGACTATGACGAGGTCGTGGTCTATGTGGGTGAAGAGGGAGAACCTCCTGCTGGTCTCGTAGTATAGCTGCTTCTTGCGCCGGGTCAGGTTTATCTTCTCCCCCTGAAGCGAGTTGTGAATCTGCTTTGTGACGTTGAAGAAGTCCGGGGAGCCGTGCAGCGTCCTCCAGCCGAAGTTGACGCCTAGGAGATTGTAGAGCAGGACAGAGCTGTTGAGCATCTCGGCGACGCCGCCTCCGTGGGATGTCGAGTTTATGCAGACCACGTGCTTCCCCTTAAGGGGCTCCGCGCTCTTTCGCAGCTGGCTTATCTGCTCCTTTCCGGCGACCTTCTCGTATTCCCGGAATAATCCCATCTTTATTTTGTTGGCGTGACTTTAATTAATTAGGCGCTACGGAAGCCCGGTCCCGGATTCAGTCCTTCCTGAGGAATGCCGCGTAGGCCGCGAGCGCCAGGAGCACCGCAGCGACGAGCGCCGGAATCCCGAGGCCGCTGAACTCATGGGGGAAGACCACCCTTATCACTATGTCCGCGCTGTCCTCTATCTTGTCCTCGAACCCGGGCCTCTCGGAGTTGGCCTGGATGTTGAGGTTGTAGTCGTCGCCGGTGTCCTGGGTGTAGACCATCAGGTGGACCGTCCTCTCCTCCCTCGGGCCGAGGCTTACCCTGAGCGTCCTCAAGTCCTCGGAAAGCTCGCCTTCCGTGTCCTCAACGAACTTGGCGTACTGGTAGTCCGAGAGCCGGACCACCACGTCCTCCGCCAGATTCTGCCTGTTGGCGAGGCTGAGCTGTATCACCTTGTAGCTTCCGAGCGTCATGTAGAGGTCGTTAGTCGATACCGTGAGCTTGAACGGCTTGAGTATAGAGAAGCTCTTCTCCTCGCTCTCGCCGCGATTGCCGGCAAGGTCGACAGCGAAGCTCTTGTACCTTATGACGTAGTCGTTGTCCCATGGCCCTATCTCGCCGCTGCACTCGTGCTCGCCGGGCGCGCAGTTCACGGTAGTCCCGGAGGGGTCGCCTATCACGATGCCCCCTGCGCCGGCCTTCATCATCCAGTACGTGAACCCTGCCTGCGCGATTCCGGTGTAGTCAAGGTCCTGCGGGTCGGCGCTGACGTATATCCTCGCGCTGTCGGGGACGTAGAGCACGCCGTCGGGCGACTCCAGCGGGTCGCCGTCCGAGCCCACCGCGCTGACCGACACCGCCGGCGGGGCGGTCCAGTCTATCCATGTGCCCGGAACGCTCTCCGAGGATGTCCCCTGGATGTTGCCGCATCCGTAAGCGCTATCCAGCGCCTTGGCGGAGAAGTAGAATGTATGGGAGTCCTGGTCGTCCAGCGGATATGTCAGGACTACATCCTGGTCGAAAGTGGACAAATTGAGAGTCGTGCATTCGACGGTCTCGCAGGCGCTTCCGGTCCAGACGTTCCTGCTGGTGTCGTATATCCCTTCCCAGTCGGTCCAGCCTGCTATGGGCACCCCGTTCTTTTCATCGTATATCCTGTACCACACCTCATAGCACGCCACCCCCGAACCCTCGTCGCCCATGTCCTCGTCGTTGCCCTCCCAGCTGACGTCGAAGGTCTTCTGCTTGGCGTAGAGCGGGGATGTCTCTATCTGGCTGTGCGGGGAGACCATGTCCAGCTTGACGCATGTGCATCCCTCTTCCGACATTATCTCCCCGGGCACCGGGTTGCATGACCACGACCCCGGAATCCCGTAATCGTCGTCCACCGCCCTCACCCTGAAGCAGTAATCCGCGTTGTGGCCCGCCGCCGAAAGGTCAAGATCGTATGACGTCGCTCCCGTGCTCTGGCTCGTCCACGGGATGCCTGCCTGGAAGTCCGCGACATCCACATACTGGAACTCATACGAGGTGGCGTAGCTGTTGCCGTCCCAGTAGACGCTGAATATCCTCCCGGCCCTCGTCCCGACCGACGGCGCCGTTATCCATCCGTCCGGCGGCGTGTTGTCGACGCTCGCCGACTCGGTCCTCGGGTCCCCCCACGCTATGCTGTCCTCGGCCGACGCCCTCACGGAGAATGTCCGGGCATTCGTTATGCCGGCGTCCTCGTACGAGTCCCAGACGACCCTGAAGCCATCTGACGGGTCACTTGACGAACCGGCGTCCACCCAGCCGCTTCCATACGACACCTCGTACCTGACGCTTTTGACGGCGTCCCCGTCAGGGTCGTTCACGGCCGCCGTGAATGCCACGTACCTCCGGCTGCCGCTGATCATTATGTCGGTCACCACCGGCGGGTCGTTGTTGACCTCGCAGCACAGCTTGTTGGAGTAGGCGCTGCAGTCGCCCACGTGGGCGTTCGAAAGCGACGAGATGGAGCCCAGGCACTTGCTCGCGCTGCAGCTGGACTGCACGGAACAGAGTATCTCGCCGACGCTGCTTCCAAGGCATGCGCTTACCGGGTATGACGGCGACGAGAAAGGCGAACCCACGTGGGCGTTCGTGGTGTCGAACAGCTTGAGGACCACGTCGGACCTTTCGTCTGCGCAGTCCGTCGTGAGCGTGACGTCAGGGTCGGTCTCATGACAGCACACCCTGTAGGCGCAGAGGCTTCCCTGGCATGCGTGGGAATTGTCGGTCGAGTACATGCTGTAGACCGCGACCTCGCCGGACGAGCATGACGTCTTCACGCTGCAGCTCAGCTCCGCGTCGGCGGGCTGCGCGGCGAACGCCGTGGCGGCCAGCGCCGCCAGAAGAAGGACGGCCACCCCCATGCCAGCGTCTTTCCCAAACATATCAGAAGTACCTCTCGCAGTGTTGCCTCATTCCCTCGTCGACGATGCGCGCGCACAGGGTCTCGTCGCCCTCAGCCACCGCCCTCTCGTGGTAGTAGCTGTCCCAGCAGTTCTGCTCCAGCAGGTAGGGATTCTCCTGCATGCAGCCCTGCACCTCCTGCGGGACCGAGTCCTGCGCCTTTACGGCGGCTTCATCTCCCACCCCCGCGTAATCGAGGTGCGTGGTGAGGTACAAGACGATGGAAGCCATGATTATGACGAGAAGGATCGCGAGGACCTCGGCCTTGTTCTTAAGAAGTTTCTCTGCCACCCCTTCTGTGCCGCTCCTTTTCCTGCGGCCCAGATGCATCCGCTTGGATAGTGACATAATAGTTTTTTGTCCACCGTTATTAAAATATCAAACGGGCATGCGTCCCCTTCCCCTTTCCGCCAGCAATTTATAAAACACCGCTGATAAATTCATCCTCATGAAAGCATACGTCGCGACAGGGATGATAGGCTCCTTCGCATTCGACGAGGGCGGCAAGCTGATACACTACGTCCTCTTCCCGAGGGACCCGGTGGAGATAGCCGACAGGGTCTCCAAGGCAAGGTCGGGCGAGATAGTCCCCGAGGAAGAGACGCTCATAAGGGACCTCATAAAGTCGGGATACACGCAGATGGCCTGGGACAAGAAGGTTGACTTCCCGGGGATATCCTGCATGTACGAGCCCGACAATCCTGCCAAGGCAGGCCTCCAGCTGAAGTTCCGGGAGCTCGCCCTGCAGCTCGGGTTCGCGCAGTCGAACGCCGAGCTCAACAAGCTTCTCTCGGATGTCAATGTCATACTCACCAAGAACGAGCTTCGCAAGGTCAGAAAGGACGTCATACTCATGAGGGCGGTAGGCGCAATCGATGAGCTCGACAAGTCCATGAACACGCTGTCAGAGCTCATGAGGGAGTGGTACGGGCTGTACTTCCCGGAGGCCGAGAGGCTGATACACGACCACGAGCAGCTCGCCAAGACAATATCCAAGGAGGGCAGGCGTGAGGACGTCAGCGACAAGAAGATACACAAGTACGCCGGCATAACGGCCGGCATGCCGTTCTCCGACGAGGACCTGAAGGCCATCATGGATTACGCTAAGAGCATCCAGGGGCTCTACAAGCTGAGGGACGGACTGACGTCCTACATCAAGGACGCCACCAAAGAGACTATACCTAACCTCTCAGCGATAGCCGGCCCGCTCATCGCGTGCAGACTCCTCTCGATAGCAGGCGGCCTGGAGAGGCTAGCCAAGCTTCCCGCGAGCACGATGCAGCTCCTCGGGGCGGAGAAGGCGCTCTTCAGGCATCTCAAGTCTAGGGACAGGCCGCCGAAGTTCGGTGTGCTGTTCGCCCATCCGCTCATACAGAACGCCCAGCCCCAGGACAAGGGCAGGATGGCGAGGATACTCGCCTCGAAGCTCGTCATGGCCGCGAGGGCGGACTTCTACACCGGAAAGGACATAAGCGAGAAACTGCTCGCAGACGTCAAGACGAAGTCATCGGTCGCGAGGCCGAAGAAGAAGCCCAGGCCCGCGAGGGAGGATTCCCCGGCGCCCAGGCCCAAGTTCAAGAGGAAAAACGACTTCAGGGGCGGCCCGGGGGAGAGGGGCGATGCTCCAGGCTTCAGGCCGAGGAAGCCGAAGCCCAGTCGGGAGGACCGCGAAGGCAAGCGCGACGGCCGAAAGAAGAAATGGGAGCCTTCCGGGAGGGGAGGGGACCGCGACAGGGGCCGGGGACGCGGCACATGGAGTAAGAGGAAAGAGCCTCCCGCAAGGCCCGGTGGCCGCGGCAGGGACCAGAGGCACGGCACCCAGAGGGACGCCGGCAGGAAGAAGGGAAAGAGGGACGACTTCAGGCGCAGTCCTCGCAGAACCAGCCATCGCCGGTGAGCATGACGCTCGCGGAGACCTCCCCGCATGATTCGCATACGGCCATATCGCTTCTCTTGTAGACCTTCGGCGTGTAGCCGTCCCTTCCGTTGAGTGTGTTGAAGCAGGAAACGCACAGCTCCCTCTTCTCGACCCCGTCGCCGCGCTCCGCCGACCTGTCGACTGGCACGTGCTTCCCGCAGACATGGCATTTGTGCATGATTCCATCCCCTCCCGTTTACGTTTAAGAAGCAGCTGGCCGATTGCGGCTATGCTGTTTTAAGTCTTGATTTCCGGTCTTAAAAGCATTTGCATTCTACAACTATTGTTTTAGGCCGCCGCACTCAGGAGGCCTCCGCCAGGCGCCAAATTTATTTAAGCCGACCATATCTCTTCTTATGAAGGAAGTCTTCCCGGGTGTCTTCCGCAGGGGCAGGCAGCTGTTTACGAGGAGCATGATAAGGGGCTTTGCCGCGTTCACCAAGAGCGTGGTCACTGACGGGGGCGCCGAGTACAGGGAGTGGGACCCCTGCAAGAGCAAGCCCGCAGCGGCCATCATGAACGGCCTGAAGCGCTTCCCGCTGCGCAAGGGCTCGAAGGTGCTGTACCTCGGGGCGGCATCGGGAGCCACATGCAGCTTCTTCTCTGACATAGTCGGCGAGGAGGGCGCTATATACGCGGTCGAGTTCTCCGAGAGGACCGCGATGGACCTCAACATAATCGCCGAGAAGAGGGGAAACATAATACCCATCCTGGCCGACGCCAGGAAGCCTGAGCAGTACGACTGGGTGGAGCTCGTTGACGTCCTGTTCGAGGACGTGGCAAGCGATGAGCAGGCAGCGATACTCGTGAGGAACGCCGAGAGGTTCCTGCGCCCGGGATGCACCGCCATGATAGCCATAAAGGCCAGGAGCATAGACGTCACCAAGGAGCCCAGGCAGGTCTACAGGGAGCAGCTGGAGATACTCGGGAAGAGCCTCAAGGTTCTGGAGAAGGTCGAGCTCGACCCGTTCGAGAAGGACCACATGATGATAGTCCTGTCCAGGGAATGAGATTCAGAAGCTGGCTATCCCCTTCTTCTCCGCGAGGATTGCCGTGACCCTGGATATGAACTCGCCCCAGTGCTTCCTTCCTATCACGGCTCCCGCTGCCTTCTCGTGGCCTCCCCCGGACCCGATGCCCTTCGACGTCTCCTTGAAGAGGTCGTTTAAGCTTATGTCGCCCTTCTGGTACCTGGCGGACACCTTGACTATGTCCTTGTAGGGCTTTATGACGAATATCATCTTCTCCGGGTTCTGCGACGCTATCCTCGTCGAGACGGTGGATGCTATGTTGAGGGTGCTCTGTATGGCGTATATGTACAGCCCGACCTTGCCGTACACCTCGGCCTTCTCCGCGAAGCCCGAGACGATTGCGGCTATCTCGCTTTCCACCCTTTCGTAGCACTTGGCGAAGTAGCCGTTCTCCTGCGCCTCCTCGTGGCTCTCCATGCCGACCATCAGGGACAGGCTCTTCTGCGCCCCCTCCGTCCCATCGGCTATGACCGTTGCCATCAGCTTCTTTGAGAGCGTCTCCATGACGGAGCCCTCGCCTTTGCAGCGGCCTGGATATGACTTCTCGCAGTCGACCAGCACGTCGGCGCAGTCCTCGTAGGCGTAGTCGCCTATGACCCCCATAGCCGCTATCCATATGAGGCTTTGCATGTCGTTTCCCATGCCGGCGAGCATCCGGTAGACAAGGACGCTAGCAGGTATGTAGACGTTCTCCCTGAACCTCGGGTTCTCGTGTATTATCCTCTCCGAGTTCATGTCCCTGAGGGGGACGTGGTGGTCTATTATCACTATCCTCGTCCCCTCGGACTTCTCCAGGAACTTCCCTATCTTCTTCCACTCCTGGTCTATCGGCAGGTCGAGCGCCGCCACGACTGAAGGCTTCTCGTCGAGCATGGCATTCAAAAGCCCGTCCGACATTATCGGGCCCTCCATCGGGACTGGCCTGTAGCCGTCGAAGAACTTCATGAATAGCGCCGCGGAGCATATGCCGTCCACGTCGGTGTGGTAGAGCAGCAGCTTGGTGCCACTCCCCTCTTCAAGAATCCGCTTCATCGATGCCGGGTCCATTCGTCTTATTCTCGGGAATGCTTATAAAAACCACGGAATTTACGCATCATGCGTCAGGCCTTCGTGAACTCGAACCTTATCTTCGAGCCCTCGAACTCTATGCCGCCCTTTCCGTCGCCGTCGAAAGCGCCGAAAGCGACCTTCCTCCCGCCGACTCCCGCGAGCAGCTCCTTCTCCATCACGGCAAGCTTCTTCAGGGTCTTGACGTCAGCGTCGACCCATATGTCTATCTTGTCGCGGACCATGAGCTTTCCTTCCTTCCTCTTTATCTGGACGCTCCTGCAGAGCTCCCTTATCAGCGCCTCGTCCATCATGACCTTGCCGAGGCCCACGACGCCGCCCGGGAACTCCTTTCCCTTGGATGGCTTCTTGGTGACCAGCTTGACCTCCTTGACGTTCCCGAGCTCCATTATGACGCTCCTGTATGTCTCTATCGCCTTCCTCGCGCCCTTCGCCGGCATGACGGAAACATCAGACAACGGCCACCTGAGCTTGACTCCCTGCTCATGGCGCATCGCGTTCATGGTCTCCACTAGGTCCCTTGCCACAATCATGCCCTCCTCGAGGTCCTTGTCTATCGCCGCCTTCGAGACGGCCGGCCAGTCCTGCAGGTGCACGGACTCCTTCCCGTACATGTCCCTGTACATCATGTCGGAGACGTAGGGCGCAATCGGCGCCATGGCCTTGAGCAGGTTCTCCAGGACGTAGTTGAGCGTGTATACCGCGGCCTTCCTGTCGGCTCCCGTGTACCACGGGTTGACCCGGTTCCTTATTATCTTTATGTACATCCTCGAGAAGTCCTCGAGTATGAACTCGCTTATGCCCTGCGCCAGCCTGTGCATCTCGTGGCGGCCGACGTCCTCCTTCCTCGCGGCCAGGCTGTTCATCCTGCTTATTATCCACCTGTCCTCCACGTTGAGCCTTGGCCTCTCCTTCGGCGGGCTTCCGGCGTACATCTTTATGAAAGAGCAGGTGTTCCAGAACACGGTGAACATCCTGGACACCTCCTTTATCTCGTCCCAGTTGAAGTAGAAGTCGTTCCATACGGGGCTCGACAGCAGGTAGAACCTGAACACGTCCCTCCCGTGCTTGTCGAGTATCTCCTGCGGGTCTATGAAGTTGCCCTTGGACTTGGAGAGCTTGATGCCCTTGACATCCATCACGAAGCCGTGCATCATCACGCTCCTGAACGGAGCCCTGCCGAACGTCATCACGCTCGTTATCATCTGGCTGTTCCACCATCCCCTGAACTGGTCGGGGCCCTCCGTCTGGAACACCGACGGCCACATCTTCTCGAAGAGGTCCTTCTTCCTCGGATAGCCGAGCGAGGCCCACGTGCAGACGCCGGAGTCGAACCACACGTCGAGGACGTCCGGGACCCTCTTCATCTCCTTGCCGCAGTCCGCGCACTTTATGCCGACCTTGTCTATGTGGGGCCTGTGGAAGTCTATCTCCTTCTTAATTCCGGACCTTTCCTTCAGCTCCTTGTATGAACCTATCACCTCTATCTTGCCGCAGCCGCACTCCCATATCGGAAGCGGGATGCCCCAGTACCTCTGCCTTGATATGGGCCAGTCGGAGAGGTTCTCCAGCCAGTCGTTGAACCTGTCGCCCGCCCACTTCGGGACCCAGTCGACCTTCCTGTTCTCCGAGAGCAGCTTGTCCCTTGCGGCCGTCACCCTGAAGAACCACTGCGGCACTCCTATCTGCAGCAGCGGGGACTGGCACCTCCAGCACACCGGGTAGTCGTGTGTGTAGGGATGCTTGTAGACGAGCATGTCATCGGCCTGCAGGTCCTCTATAATCTCGGTGTCCACGACCCTCGCCTTCTTCCCGGCGTATTTTCCCGTCTCCGGAAGGAGCGAGCCGTCCATGTCCACCGGGCACACGGCCGGCAGGCCGGCCTTGTTGCCCTCCTCGAAGTCCTCCTTGCCGTGCCCGGGAGCGGTGTGCACCAGGCCGGAACCGTCCTCGAGGTTGACGTACCTGTCCGAAAGTATGACGCGGTGGGCGTCCTTCATCTCCGGCATCTTCATATGCCTTGCGAGCGGCGCCTCGTACCTTAGGCCCTCCAGCTCCTTTCCGGGGAACTCCCTCAGCACCCTGTAGCCGGCCTCTATGGCGTCGACGAGCTGCTGGAGCCTCTCCTTTGCGACTATCCACACCTCGCCGTTTCCCATCTCCGCCTCGACGTAGGTGAACTTGGGATGCACCATGACGCCGGTGTTTCCCGGAAGGGTCCAAGGCGTCGTCGTCCATATGACCAGGAACTTGCCCTTCTGGTCCTTCAGCCTCAGCTTGACGTATATGGCGTTGTCCGACTGCTTCGTGTACTCGACCTCGTTGTATGCCACGACCGTCTCGCACCTCGGGCAGACGTGCACCGGGTACTTGCCCTTGTAGAGGTAGCCTCCCTCGAATGACTTCTTGAAGGTATACCAGGCGCCCTCTATGTACTGGTTGTCAAGCGTCAGGTAGGGCCTGTCCCAGTCCATCCACACGCCAAGGTTGGCGAACTGGCCGTTCATCACGCCAATGTACTTCGTGGCGAAGTCCCTGCACTTCTCGACGAACTTTCCTATGCCGTACTTCTCTATGTCCTTCTTGGACGAGAACCCCAGGTTCTTCTCGACCTTCGTCTCTATAGGCGTGCCGTGGGTGTCGTATCCGGGCTGGTCCCAGACGTCCTTTCCCTGCATCCTCTGGAACCTGATGAATGCGTCCTTTATTATCTTGTTCCACGCCGTCCCCATGTGGATGGAGCCCGTGGCGTAGGGCGGGCCGTCGACGAAGAAGTAGGCCTTCTTTCCCTTGCGCTTCCGCTTGGCCTTCGCGTAGGTCCCGTCCTTCTCCCAGAATGCCGACACCTCCCTCTCGAGGTCGGCGTGATTGTAAACCGTCACTTCTGACCACCGCTCTTAAGTAAATAATACCTGTAGCCTTTTATTAAAGCTTCCTCGCTCGCCTTTATGATGTCGTCGGAGACGCCAGATGTCGACCATGAGTCGCCGTTTGCCCGGAACTCTATGAACACCTCGACCGCCGCGGCCGTTGCCTTCTCCTGGTTGACTATCCTCACCCTGAAGTTGGTCAGGCTGAGCGCGTCCACGCTGAACTTCTTGGAGAGCGCCTTCCTCATGGCGAGGTCCATGGCGTGCACCGGGCCCACGCCCTCCGATATCTCGTGGATGACCTCCCCGTCCACTGTCATCTTTATCTCGCTCTTTGCCGTGCCGTCCGATGAGACCTTGGTCTCGTATGCCAGCGAGCCGAAAGGCTCCCTCTTCCCCCCGACGAGCTCCGCGAGCATGAGGAACATCTCGGCGTCGGTGACGACCTGCTTCTCCTTGACCATCCCGGCGAGGGCCTTCGCCTCCGGGCTTTCCTTGTCCAGCGCGTAGCCGTGCCTCCTGGCGGCGTCGACTATGCCGGCCCTCCCGACTTGCTCCGACAGGCTGAACCTCGTCATGTTGCCGACCTCGTCCGGGCTCATGTGCTCGTACGCCCTCGGGTTCTTTATCATCGCGTCTATGTGCACGCCTCCCTTGTGGCTGAACGCGCTCTCCCCGACGAACGGCTTGTTCGAGGGGACGCTGAATCCCGTCATCCTCTCGACGTACCTTGAGACCTTCTTGAGCTCCCTGACGTCGACTCCCGCGTCCAGGCCGAGCTTCACCGAGGCCAGCGGGAGGAACTCGCACCAGTCGAGGTTGCCGCACCTCTCCCCGAGGCCGTTCATCGTCCCCTGGACGTGCGTCGCCCCTCCGGCGACGGCCGCAAGCGTGTTCATCACCGCCATGCCCGTGTCGTTGTGAGCGTGTATCCCGAGCGTGCGCTTCACCGCCCTCCTGACCTCCCCCATGGCAGCCGAGACCTCCCAGGGCATCGCCCCGCCGTTTGTGTCGGCTATCACTATCACGTCGGCTCCCGATGCGGCCTTCAGGACGTCCACCGCGTACGCCGGGTTCTCCTTGTAGCCGTCCATGAAGTGCTCGGCGTCGAATATGACCTCGAGGCCGTGCGATTTTAGGTAGTCGACGGTGGCGCCCACCATACTGAGGTTCTCGTCGTTGCTGACCCCGAGGACGTCTCTCACGTGCAGGTCCCAGGACTTCCCGAAGACCGTCACGGCGTCCGCTCCCGTCTTCAGCAGGTCCGATATCCTCTCGTCCTTTTCCGGACTTCTGCTGGTCATGCCGAAAGCGGCGACCCTGCTCCTCAGCCCGAGCGCCTTCACGTCGGTGAAGTACTGCATGTCCCTCGGGCTGGACGAAGGCCAGCCGCCCTCTATGTAGTGCATCCCGAACTCGGAGAGCTTCCTGCTTATGGAGAGCTTGTCCCGAAGGCTCATCGTGAGGCCGTTGGTCTGGGCGCCGTCACGGAGGGTCGTGTCGTAGAGAATGAGCTTTCCGACGGATTCCGGCCTGAGAGTATTCCCGAATTCACTCAGAGATCCGACATTCACCCGTCACGTCAACACCTTGTCTTATAGTTGTCCGTGGAAATTATTTAAAGTTTTCCGGGAGCCCCGGAGAAGCATGAGCGCCGAGGGCAGGATTTGAACCTGCACGTCCGGAAGGACACCAGATATCTTGCTCCTCATCCCCGCCGCCCTTCCCCGTGGGGAAGGTTTGGTCGGAGTCAAGCCATTAAATCACTTCCGGAGCCCCGGAGGGTTCCGGATCATAATATCTGTTTCAAGTCTGGCGCGTTAGCCAGGTTCCGCCACCTCGGCATTGTAATTAATTGGAACGTGGTTGATTTATAAAGGATTCCCTTGGCGGTCCCGCCATTCACGCTTTCAGGAATATCCTCTCGGTCATGGCCACGGTGCCCCTGCCGGAGCATGGCCTCGCTATCGCGACGATTCCGTGCGACTCGCTGTACACCCCGACGTAGCCGGAGACCGGGCTTCCCGATGCCCTCTCCTTGAGGAACGACTCCCTCACGGGCGAGCCGTTCCTGATTTGCTTCTCATACTCATCCTTTATGACCATCCTGGGCAGCCCGACCTTTTCGAGCGCCTCCTCCAGAGGCATCAGTATCTCCGAGAACGAGCCAGGCGTCATCCTCTCCAGCTCCTCGACCGTGAACGCGCCATTTATGGAGAACGGCCCGACCTTGGTCCTCCTCAGCTCGGCGAGGTGCGCCCCGCAGCCAAGCGCCTCCCCTGCGTCGTGGGCTATCTTGCGTATGTACGTTCCGGCCTCGCAGAGCACCCTGAAGATTATGGTGCGCCTCCTGCCCTCCGTGACCTCGAGCTCGTACACCCTCCTCTCCCTCTCCTTCCTGGCGACTGCGGACTTCACCGGAGGCATCTGCTTTATGGTGCCGATGAATGACCAGAGGACGTCCTTCACCTTCTCCTTCCTCACGTCACCATGAAGGACCATTGTCGCGATGTACTCCTTGTCGAGGCCCGTGAGGACAGGCATCGCCTTCCTCGCCTCCCCGAGCGTCACCAGGAGCAGGCCAGTGGCATTGGGGTCGAGCGTCCCGCTGTGACCTGCCTTCTTCACGCCGAGTATTCCGGACACCCTCCTGACCATCTCAAGGGATGTCAGGCCCTTCGGCTTGTCGATCAGAATCACGGAGCTTCTGATAAGCCCCTCAGGGACCTTTTCTCCCTCCATGAGTAGAAATCTGCAGCGAGTCGTTAAAAAGGTCTCATCCCGGCGGGAAACTTTAATGTCCATGCGCCCCAAATTATTACTCATGTACGTCGCAAGCTACGAGAGGATGATAGGCCGGACGTGCAGGAAGTGCTACACGATATTCGACACGAAGAGGGACTACTGCTGCGTCAAGGGGAAGGACGAGTGCTTCGCCGACATAAGGCTCGTGGAGAAGGGGCTCGTCCAGGACGAGAAGATGGCCGAGAAGCTGTACATGAAGAAGCTCGTGGACGACCGCAGGAAGCTCAAGACCAAGAAGTTCTTCAGGGGAGCGCTGAGGAACGAGTGCATGGTCTTCGACTACAGGCCTCCGGGCTGCAGGTCCCACTTCTGCTACCGCTGGGACGACTACATAAGGAAGAACCCCCTGGACTTCGTCCATGCCAACCTCCGGGCGGTCTCCGTCCCGAAGCTTCTGGAGATACTGAAGAGCGAGTATGAGTACGGGATAAAGCTGGCGTATCCAGGCGGCTTCATAGTTTACACCTCCAATCCCCAGAGGATCAAGAAGGAGGTCATGGGCCTGCTGGAGAAGATGAGGCTGAAGCACTTCGTCACGAGGGCGGAGCTGATGGAGATGGACCGGAACCACAAGATGGGCGTCGAGGTCATAATGGACCCCGACGGCATAGTGGGGGAGCCCGGCCTCTTCGGCACGCTGATAAACAACAGCACCTTCATGCTCGTGCGGATGAAGATGAACCTCGGCTCCACGGGCTTCAGGCACTCCAACATACTCATAACCACGGCCGACCCCGAAGGCGTGGCAAAGGAGTCCCCCGCGTCCCTGAAGGCGTTCCACGCGCTGAAGGCCTTCTGGATAGAGGGATGAGTGATATATTTAAAGGTTGGCTTAAAGAAATGTTAAGGAGTGGTTTTTATGCCAAAGCAGAGGTTTCCGGAAGCCGAGGAGAGGATGTTCCACCGCGTCTTCATATGCATGAAGTGCGGCGCGAAGATACGCTCGGACCTCATGAAGGTCAGGGCGGGAAAGGTAAAGTGCAGGCACTGCAAGACCAAGCAGCTCAGGCCCATACACAAGGACCATAAGGCATGAGGTTAGGCACATGTGGGCATGGCTTGAGGTGTTGAGGCCCGGGAACTGCCTGATGTCCGCCGTGAGCGTGGCCATCGGCGCTTTCATAGTCTCCGGGGCGCCCACCGCGGAGATGCTTCTAGCGGCGCTCGCCGTGATACTGATAACCGGCGCGGGAAACGTTGTCAATGACTACATAGACGTGGAGTCGGACAGGATAAACCGGCCCAAGCGTCCCATCCCCTCAGGCAAGATAACGAAGGCTGGGGCCATGGCGTTCACCCTGCTCCTCTTCGGTGCCGGCATAGTAGTCTCCGCCATGACTGGCAGCCTCCTGTGCTTTGCGATAGCCGCCGTTAACTCGGTGCTGCTCGTGGTATACTCCTACAACCTGCAGAACAAGGTGCTCGTGGGCAACATGGCGGTCGCCTACCTCGCGAGCTCGACGTTCCTCTTCGGGGGCGCCGCCGCCGGGGACATAACACTGCCCCTCCTGCTCATGCTCCTTTCCGGACTCGCCACGTTCTCAAGAGAGGTGGTCAAGGACCTGGAGGACCTGCAGGGTGACAGGAAATCCTTCATAAAGAGGATGGCCGACAGGGTTAAGGCGTCCTTCGGCGACAGGTTCAGGATTGGAAGGGACGGGATAAAGCTCCGGTACAAGACCATATATGCCATACTGTTCGCCTGCTTCTCCCTCTGGATGGCTGTCGTCATATCGGCCGTGCCCTACCTGTGGGGCATGCTCGGCGACGTGTACCTGGCCATCCTGGTGCCCACCGATGCGCTGTTCATCTTCGCCTCGATGGTGCTCATAAGGAAGAGGAGCTACGCAAGGGTCAGCAGGCTGATAAAGTACGGCATGCTCCTCGGGCTCCTCGCGTTCCTGGCAGGCGCTGCCTTCTAGGATGCAGGAAACGAATATTTTTTTATAACCTCCGCCATATATTTAATATGAGACATGCACTTCTGACTATCGCAATTGCGTCTCTCCTATTACTCCCGGCAGCCAGTGCCCAGACGATTCCGAACCCCGGCCATTCGCCTTCCGAGATAGGTCCCGGCACGTTCTACGGCTCGGGGACGTGGACGTTCCCCGGGAACGTCGTGGCCAGCGGGACGATATGCGGCACCGACGGCTGCGCCGGAGAGGGCGGCGGCGGAGGCACGTGTGCATGCCCGTGGGCGAGCCAGAGTCCCGGCCTTTTCTACTCAGGCAGTGCTGGCGTGTCCGGAGACCTCTGGGCGAACAGGATATGCGAGAACGGAGGAACGAGCTGCATAAGCATAGATGCTATAGGTAGCGGCGGCGGGACGTGCACGTGCACGCAGTACTGGAACTCCGCTACGCTTGCCGGGACGTCTGGAATAGCCTACAACGGCTACATCGGGGCCGCCAAGTACTGCGACACGACGGGCACCACCTGCAAGAGCATAAACGAGATGGGCGGAGCCGCGACCTGCGACTGCCCGAGCATATGGACCGAGCCCTCATCCGGCAACACATACTACATGGGAAACGTGGGGATAGGGACGTCAAGCCCCCTGAGCAAGCTTGACATCTCCGACAACGGCGGCGGCCTGACGCTCAGCTACGCGAGCGACCGCAGCGCATACCATCTTCACCTAAACACAGTCGTCACCAACAACGCCGACGGCAGCAAGAACGTCCGGTACGTGTTCAGCCAGAGGAACAACAACGTTGACTACAACTACATACTCAGCATGAGCAAGGGAAATGTGGGAATCGGGAGCGATACGCCCAGCTCGCAGCTCAGTGTCGGCGGCAACGGCCGCAGTGATACCGAGATGAGCGTCCAGACCGCCTCGAAGGAGTACGGCATATTCTCATCAAGCACAGCCAGCAACAGCAAAGGGGTGGTGGGAAGCGGCACATACATAGGCGTCAACGGCATAGCTACCGGCTCCGGCGGCGTTGGCGTGTATGGCAACGGGGGGTCTTATGACTTCTACGGCAGCGGAAAGAGCTATTTCGGCGGCGGCGTCGGCATAGGCGCGGGCTCGTGGCCGCTTTCGGGAGACCTGAAGCTGGATGTCAATGGCAAGGTGGGCGCCACGCAGTACTGCGACCAGAATGGCGCCAACTGCAAAAGCATAACAACCATAAGCCCCTGGCAGAGCGGTTCATCTTCCATATACTATCCCGGCAGGGTTGGGGTAGGCACCAGCCCCGGCCCCACGGCGCTCACGCTCAGGGTCAACGGCCCGGCCGGTGCAGCCAGCTACTGCGACCCGGCCGGCGGCAACTGCTTCACTTCGAGCTCTGCCAAGGATGTCATATACAGCGCCGTGACTGACGTCGAAGTGGTCAAGGTGTCCTCGCAATACAGCTGCAGCGGCGGTAGGATCGTCTACTGCCCGGACGGCAAGATGCCTATCGGCGGCGGATGCAGCATAGGCGGGGATGCCAGCATCCAGCGCAGCTTCCCCACTACGGACGGTGGGTGGGCGTGCTTCACGATAGGAAGCGGCGGCAACTGCGAGGTTTACGCAATCTGCGCCAACTACTGAACCCCGAATGCAGCGATCGCATGTCGGCATTTGCCGGATTTCCCCCATCCAGCCCATCTGCCGGTCCGCTATCCGTCCACTGGGGTGCATTGCCGTCTATAACCTATTTAAGGCTGGTCGGACAATCAGATTTTATGGCGAGAAAAGGCAAGGTCGGGAAGTACAAATACGTGACTAACAGGTCTCTCAAGAACAAGGCGGACGAAGAGAAGGGAAGGATAAAGGTGCTGGTTCCGGCAGAATCCGAAATTGCCCAGGTCGACTACATCTGCCCCGAGTGCGGCTTCTCCGAGCACACCGAAGAGCCCTGGCAGAGGCCTTTCTCCTTGAAGTGCGGCAAGTGCGGCGCCACAATGAAGATACCCAAGCTCAAGGACGAGATAAAGAAGGACAAGAAGAAGAGAGCGAAATGAGCTCATCCTGGATATTGTATGAACATATAGATTTTTGGTGACCCTTTCCAGATTTCCGGAGTCGACCCCCCTCCCAGAGGCTCGGAGGTGTTTGTTTGGACGGAAGCGAATTTTTTTGAAAAAATAGTATGAACATATGATAAGATGCGTAATAGTACGGCAGTACAACAAGGGCATCCGCCCGCTGCGCTCAGCTCTCAAAGGCCGCCGGGAAGGAATAGAGCCCCTGGTTCGTCCTTATGACGAGCGTCATCTTCTGCTCCCTCCTCGCCGCCGGGACGTTCCTTATGCTGAAGGATATATCCTTGCTCTCCCCGCCTGAGAGCATGTCGCTCCACGTGAAGCCCTGAGCAGTGTTCATTATGCCGCTTCCCGCTACCACGGACGCGCTGGTCACGCTGAATACATCCTCGCCCTGGCCGATGTTCTTGGCCTCTATCGCAAGAGAATAAGAGTCCTTTTCCCCGGGTCCCGATGGCTCCACCCACATTCTCGTCACGTTCAGGCTGAAGTTCCCCTTCTGCTGAGGGTTGTCCGACAGGACGAAGTGCGGGGGCTGCTCGCTGCAGAGGCCGTCGCGGCAGCCGTACTCGCATACCTGGGCCGTGAACCTGCACTCGCCCGACGGGGCGCACGTGTCCCCTACAAGGAGCACGTCGCCCATGCACACGTCGCTGCAGCCTCCGCAGTCATTCGCCACGCATCCGGAGACTGTGAGCGTGGCCGCGATTGCCAGAAAAAGGAGCATTTTACCCGACATCGCTTTAGAATTGGGCACCACGATTAAAAAAGCCCGACGGGGCAAGAAGCTACTTTTTCTGCTGCCTTATGGTGAGGGCGAGGCCGGCACCCGCCAGGCAGGCAACACCCGCCGGGACGAACGCCATCAGGAAGGAGCCAGTGGCGTCCCTCACGAATCCTCCCAGCATGGGGCCGGCTATCCCGGCTATCCCGTACGCAGTGAAGACGAACGGGTAGTTAGAGCCGACGTTCTTGTTGCCGAAGAGCTTGGACGTCGCGACGGGGAACAGCGCGAAGTTCCCGCCGAAGTTGAACCCTATCGCGGACGCGTAGATTATGAGCATCAGCTCGGTGCTCGCGCCGTTGAAGAGCGTGAGCATGAGTATCCCCTGCGCAAGGCACATGAGGAACAGCGCGAGCTTGGGGCCTATCGAGTCCGATATCTTGCCCCATGCTATCCTTCCGAGTCCGTTCAATATAGCGTACCATGCCATCGCGGTCCCGGCGGCTATCCCGGCCGCCGCCACGTCCATGCCTGCCGCCTGGAGCGCATCTATGCCGAAGAGCTTGATGTTTCCTATGACCATGAGGCCGGCCATGCCGCTGAATATGAATATCCCCCATATTGTCCAGAAGCCCAGCTTCCCGAGCATGTGTCTCCACTCGACGTCCTGGGCTGCCGCTTCCTCCTTCCCGGACTTCTTCTCCGGATGCGTGCCCTTCACCGAATAGCCCTTCGGGGGGTCGACCATCCATATGGAGCCAACGAGGACCATGGCAGCGAATGCTATGCCGTAATAGAGGAATGTGGTCTGCACGCCGACGCTCTCTATGAGGTTGAACCATTCGCCGGCCACCTTTACCCATATGGTGGCGCCGAAGCCGAAGCCCGCCACGGCGAGGCCCGATATGAGGCCCTTCTTGTCGGGGAACCACTTCATGCCGACGGATATGGGCACGACGTAGGCGAGGCCTATGCCCGCTCCCCCCACGACTCCTATGAGAAGGAGCTGCATGGGGAACGACGAACCGAAGAACGCGGCAAGTATGTAGCCCGCGCCGAGGACGATACCGCCAGCCATCGCAATCTTTCTCGGGCCGTACTTCTTCATCTGGATGCCCGCGAATATCATGACGACGGCGAATGTGAAGAGGCCCGCCGAGAACACCGCCTGGGTCTCGGGGACGCTGAAGCCATAGGGCGCCTCAGTGAGCGCCTTCGTGAAAACGGACCATGCGTATATGGCTCCGAGGGCGAGCTGTATAAGGACGGCGCCTATTACGACAAGCCACCTGTTGAACGTCTTCTCCGCCATCGAAACGACCTTTTTCATATCTTTTTGTCACAGGTGCTTATATATCTTCAGTAGCCGGCCGCTATCCGCCAACGGAGATGATGTTGCTTATCTCCCCGAAGCCCTCCGGGAACATCTCGTTGAATGTGGTGACTATGTTCGCCGCCACGTACAGGAAGACTATCACGACGATGACCAGGACTATCAGCGCTATTATGAGGCCCTTGTGGCCTTTCTTCTTCTCTTCCGGGGGGTTCTGCGCGGCGGGAGCCGGCCCCGCGGCAGGGCCGGGAGCAGGGACGTTTCCCGTCGCGGCCACGATGCCGGCCGAGACATCCGCCTCGGGCCAGCCGGTCTTCAGGAGCGCGCTTCTTATGTCCTCCACGCCCATCCCCTTGGCCATGCTGGCCTTCACGTACTCTATGATCTGCTGGTTCGCCATGCAATCATTTCCCCTTCTTCTCGTCCGCCTCGACCTGTTCCATTATGGACTTCGGGTCCCCGTAGTACTCCGAGACTATCTTCCCGACCTCGTTTATGTCGTTTACGCCTCTCCTCGTGAGCCATTCGAGCACCCTCTTCTTCTCGGCAAGGTTCCTCTCGAGCTCGGTGTCGTCCATGCCTGTGAAGAGCTTTATGTCATTCAGTACCCTGTGGGACTTGCCCCACTGCATCATCTTGTCCTTGGACGGTATCCACCTGAAGACCGTGTTGAGCTCTATCCTCATCTCATCCATGCCTCCGGAGGATATGAGCTCGCTTATCTCGAGCAGCCTCCTGACGTTCCTCCTCCTGTCCCTGTGCATGACCGCTATGAGCTGGAGGGATGCAAGCATCGTCTGGGGTATGTTTATGGGAGGATTGACAAGCCTCCTGAATGTCTCCTCGCCGGTGTTGGCGTGGAGCGTGGAGTAGACGGAGTGACCCGTGTGTATGGCCTCGAAGAGCACCTCGGCCTCCCTGCTCCTCCTTATCTCGCCGACCATTATCCTGTCGGGCCTCATCCTGAGGGAGTTGACCATGAGGTCGAGCATGCTGACCTCTCCCTTCCCCTCGGGGTTCGGGGGCCTCGTCGTGAGCGGAACCCAGTGCATGAACGCCGGCAGCTGCAGCTCCCTGGTCTCCTCTATCGATATGACCCTCTGGTTCGGCGGGATGAAGGACGTGAGCACGTTGAGGAGGCTCGTCTTGCCGCTTGCCGTGCCGCCGGCCACCACGATGTTCAGCTCGTACTGTATGGCGAGCCAGAGGAACGCGGCGACATCGGAGGTTATCGTCCCCTCCTTTATGAAGTCGGTTATGGCCCATGGCCTCCTCGCGAACTTCCTGACGGTTAGCGTGTTGCCCCTGGAGGATATCGGGAAGAGGGTGGCGTTTGCCCTGTCACCGGACGTCATGTAGGCGTCCATGAGAGGGGCGAGGTTGGTTATCTGCGTCCCCACCCGCCTTCCTATGAGCGCCGCGTAGTTGTAGGTCGTGGTCTCGGAGGGCAGGTATATGCTGGTCTTGAGCCAGCCGAGCTTCATGTGGTATGCCCATATGGACTCCTTGGCGGAGTTTATAACGACCTCCTCTATGTTGTCGTCCTGCAGGAGCATCTCTATTATGCCGAGGCCAAGCGAGTTGTGCATGAGCAGGCCCGCAAGGGTCCTCTGGGTCTTCAGCGAGAGCTGGGGCATCTCGTCCCTGATCCTTGAGAACGCCTCCCTGAGGAACTTCTCCCGGAGTCCCTTCATCTCGTCGGGGTTCAGCACCTCTCCGAAAGGTATCACAGTCTGCTCTATCATCTTCTCCCTGATGCTGTCGAGGACGGCGTTCGTGGCCGGCTCGATCTCCGGGCACTCTATCTTGTATATGGGGACGTACTCCTCCGGCTGCCATGATATCGTGACGTTTGCGGGAACCCCGTCGAGCTCGAAGTCGTACTGGCTTATGACCTCGCCCTCCTTCCTCTTGCTCAGCGCGGCTATCTGCTTTCCGGGAAGCGTCTTCTTCTGCGCTTCCTCCGCAGGCTCTCCTTCCTTCACGGGCGCCTTCTTTTCATCCTTCTTAGCTTCTTTCTTTCCGGCCATGCCTTCTCTCCTTGTAAATAGATATCTTGGGCTCCCCTATCGGGGGATAGTGTAGCGTCACGAGCTTGTAGTCCTCCAGTATCCTTCCCCACTCCTCTATCTTCTCCACGTCGACCTTGAACTTCTTCGCGAGATCCTTCATGCCTACCTTGCCCTCGGTCTTGACTATGGCCAGCAGCCTGTCTATGCTCGTCTCGAGCTTGGGATCCTCGGTCTCGAGGTCCATCTTCCTCAGCAGCGGGTGCTCCGTCAGGTATTCTGACACCACGCTCACGATGTCGGCCCTCGTGATTATGCCGACCAGCTTGTCTCCGTCCACCACGGGGACCCTGTTTATGTCCTTGTCGTTGAGAATCTTTATCACGCTTCCCACGCTGTCGGTGGACTTGACGTGTATGAGCTTCTTGGTCATGAAGTCCTTGGCCTTCAGCGCGGCCTTGTCCTTGAGCTTCTTGTCCTCGTGCTCTATGAGGGACATGAGGTCCTTCGTGGAGACGAACCGCATTATGTCGGATTCGCTGACCATCCCGACGGGCTTGCCGCCGTCAGAGACCGGGGCGCCGCTTATCTTCTTCTCCGCGAATATCTCGACTATGTCGTAGAACGTGTCCTCGGGCCTTATGGTCACGACGTCCTTGACCATTATGTCCTTGACTTTCATGAGCAACAATCTATAATTGTTTAAACGCTCATATAAATTGCCGTCCTTCCGGTTTCGCGTGCCCTGCCGGGATGGCCGGAGCGGGTTATAAATTTAATCATGACAGTTCATTACTAGTACTTATGATAATCGGCTTTACCGGGAAGAGGGGCTGCGGCAAGGACACAGCCGCCGGGAGGCTTGTCGATGCCCACGGGTTCTGCATGCTGGACTTCACGAAGGACGTGCTCGCGCCCATCCTCAGGAAGGAGGGCAGGGAGGTCACGAGGGAGAACCTCATAAGCCTTGCCATGGATGGCAGGAAGCAGGGCGACGACGGCTTCTGGGCCAAGAAGCTCTGCGCCACCATAAGGAAGAACAAGGGATGCAACTACACGATATCGGGCATACGCTACAACGAGGAGGCCGAGGCGTTTCGGAGGGAGTTCCCCGAGAGGTTCGTCCTCGTTTCCATGGTCTGCGAGGACAGGATGCGCTATGAGAGATCGATGAAGCGCGGCACGAAGGGCGAGAAAGGGATGACGTTCGAGGATTACATGAAGACCGAGGAGAAGCCCACCGAGAGGGCAATCCTCGAGACCATGGACAAGGCAGACTTCGCAATCGACAACAACGGGACCATAGAGGAGCTCTTCGCCGAGGTCGACAAGCTGGTCAGCTTAATAAAAACCAAACCCTGAATTTATTATACATCCACGCCTCGGTGGCTCAATGGCAGAGCGGCGGTCTTGTAAACCGAAGGGAACGAGTTCCCGGGTTTGCTTCAAGAAAACCGCAGGTTGAGGGTTCAACTCCCTCCCGAGGCTTTTCTGGTACACGTCACAACCATAAGATATTTAACTATGCTACTATATTGATGGGTGTTTTTTATGGGATTCTCGGCAGCGAGGTTCGCAACGGAGGAGAACAGGTGGTACGCGCTGGTAGTGATAGCCCTGGCGCTCGCCATAGTCATAATAGACAACACCGTGCTCAACGTCTCGATACCCTACATGCTGCGTGACCTCAACGCCAACCTCTCCTCGATAGAATGGGTAATCTCCGGCTACGCGCTCACCATAGCGACCATACTCATCACCGTCGGGCGCATAGGCGACCTCATAGGCAGGAAGAAGCTCTTCATACTCGGCATAGCAATCTTCGCGACCGGATCCTTCATAGGCTCCGTCGCCAGCGACGTGATGACGCTCATAATAGGCAGGGCCATAATACAGGCATTCGGGGCGGCCATGGCACTGACGTCCGCGCTCGCCCTCCTCGCCACGAACTTCCATGGAAGGGAGAGGGCCATAGCCTTCGGCGTCTGGGGCGCAATAGCAGGTGCATCGGCGTCGGTGGGCCCGCTCCTCGGTGGCTACCTCACTACCTACTATTCCTGGCAGTGGTCGCTTCGGATAAACGTGTTCGTGGCGGCGATAGCCATAATAGGCTCCGTGTTCATCAGAGAATCCAAGGGTGAGGGGGAGAAGCATTTCGACTGGCTCGGGACCGTGCTTTCGGGCGCTGGCCTGTTCAGCCTCGTCTTCGGGCTGATAGAGGGGCAGAAGTACGGATGGCTTGTGCCAAACAATACATTCTACCTCTTCGGGCAGGCCTGGCCGTTCAGCGACGTGTCGATCGTCCCGTTCTTCTTCGGCGCCGCAGCCGTGTTCCTCACGCTGTTCGCCCTATGGGAGCGCAGGCTCGAGGCGAGAGGCAGGTCCCCGCTGCTGAAGCCTTCAATCTTCGGCAGCAGGGGGTTCACTCTGGGACTTCTGACCCTAGGGATACTCTCGTTTGGCATGTTCGGGGTCTTCTTCATGCTTCCGATATACATTGAGAACGTGCTCGGCCTCAATGCCTTCGAGACCGGCATATTCCTCCTCCCGGCCTCTGCGAGCGTGCTCGTGTTCGGTCTGCTGTCGGGCATGGTGGCCTCCAGGAAGGATCCCAAGCTCGTCGTTGTCGTGGGCATGTCTCTCCTCGCCATTGGCTCGTTGACCATAATCAACATGATTACGGAAAACGCGACGCTGCTCACGTTCGCTCCCGTGCTCATGCTCTACGGCATGGGCATAGGCTTCAGCTCGGCACAGTTGTCAAACATCATACTCTCGTCCTCACCAAGAAACGTCGCCGGCGAGGCCTCCGCCACCATGAACACTGTACGCCAGGTAGGCGCCAGCATAGGCATCGCCATAATAGGCGCCATGCTGGCCGGTTCCCTGATAACGAACATCACGGCCAACGTTCAGGCCGACAGTGCCATACCGACAGCCGTGAAGCAGCAGATTACCCAGAACATCGGACAGCTTGACGTGGAGGGGGGTCAGCTGGGGAGCGTTGGAAGCAATCTTCCGCCGCATGTCCTCACGGCTCTGAAAGCGGACATCAACAACGCGATAATCGTCTCTGCGAGGACGGCGCTTGGCGCAAGCTCCGTATTCATAGTGCTGGGGGCTGCGCTCTCCTTCCTCATACCTTCCCCGAAGCGGGAGGATGCCGGCAGGCCGGCCCCGGCAAAATCCAGGCCAATGCGCTGACCGAACGCCCTCTGATTCTTAAGCGGACGTCTCCGAAATATAATCGTGGAAAAACGGAGGAACTCTCATGGGATTTGAAAAAATATTCGACGGGTGCAAGAAGAAGGAAGTCGTCAAGTCGCACGGATTCGGCGGAGGCTTCTACTTCCTGGGCTTCCTCGGGGCGCTGATATACTACATCAGCACCTCGACGAGCTTCTGGGACGGCCTCTTCGGCTTCTTCAAGGCGCTCCTGTGGCCCGCTGCCCTGATTTACCAGCTGCTCGTGTTCCTGGGCGCGTAGGCCCGGCTCATCCCTTGGCTTTCCCCTTGCCTAGCCTCGGCAGCCACCTGGGCACCTCTTCCTTGTACTTCGCGTACTCGCTGCCGAATCTCTTCTCCAGCTTCGGCTCCTCCGAGAACACGAAGTACAGGTGGTTCGCCACGAAGAACGCTGCCGCCCATGCAAGCAGGGACAGCGAATCGAATATGAGTGCCTCCCCGATGAGCATGATGATGCCTCCCGTCAGCATGGGGTTCCGTGTCCGGCTGTACAGGCCGGACCTGATGAGCCTCGTTGGCGGGTCCCACGGGGCCGGAGTTCCCCTCCCGACAGCAAACATGGTCCTTACCGTGCTGATTGCCAGGAACATGCCTACGAGAGCAAGCACGGACCCCGATGCGATGAGAATCGGCTGGACTTCCGGTGCGGGGGTGAATAGCCTGTAGCCCAGAAGCGCCAGAAGCGCCGCCGGTATGATAACGAACATGGTAAGCGGAAGCGCCGTGATGCCCACGACAAGAGACGACAGCGAGGGCCCTCCTTTTTTCATAATCATATTTGGTCGCAGGCTCTATTTATTCCATGGCGGATATCGTCGATATTCATGAACGGCGTGCTAAGGGGCGGCGGCATCGGGCCTTGGGGACCCAGCGGATGGGGAACTGGCATCCAAACCCGGCGAATATGTTTATACGACGGCGCTGAAATAATAACGAAACTAATAAAGGCCTGAAGGAAGTAACATTATAATATGGTTCTCGTTAGGGAAGCTGTCCTGGTCGTCATTCTCGGCCTGGTGATCATGTCTTCGGGATGCGTGCAGGAGACGCCGACGACCGGAGTCCCCTCCGCCGGGCAGGACAAGCTGGTGGTCGGCCTTTCGATGGCAACGCTTAGGACTGAGAGGTGGGCGACTGACAGGGACCTCTTCGTGGAGAAGGCAAACGAGCTCGGTGCTGAGGTCAACGTGCTGTCAGCGGACGATGACGCGGACCTGCAGAAAAGGCAGGCCGAGAACCTAATACTCCAGGGCGTGGACGTTCTGGTGGTGATAGCGCAGGACGGGGATGCCGCCTCCTACATAGTGGACAAGGCTCACGAGGCAGGCATAAAGGTCATAGCATACGACCGTCTGATAAAGAATTCAGACCTCGACTACTACATAACGTTCGACAACGTGAAGGTCGGCGAAGAGCAGGTGCGGGGCGTCCTTGATGTCGTGGACAGCGGCAGCTTCGCCTACATAGGCGGTTCCCCGACGGACAACAACGCATACCTTGTGAGGGAAGGCTCGTTCAAGCTCCTGCAGCCCCTCATAGACAGCGGGAACATCACACTCGTCCTCGACAATTTCACGGAAGACTGGAAGCCCGAAATAGCCTACGAGACGATGAAGAACTACCTTGAATCGGGAGGCGAGGTCGACGCGGTGGTCGCGGCAAACGACGGGACGGCATCCGGCGTGATAGCAGCTCTGGAAGAGCACGGACTTGACGGGAAGGTTCCGGTTTCCGGCCAGGACGCCTCGCTCGCCGCATGCCAGAACATAGTCGAAGGCAAGCAGACGGTCACCGTATACAAGCCCCTGAAGGACATAGCATATGAGGCCGCGGTAATGGCGGTCGCCGCGGCCAAGGGTGAGGAAGTCGACAGCAACACGGCCGTGAACAACGGAAAGGTGGACGTCCCGTCATACCTTCTGGACGTGGTCGCGGTGACGAAGGACAATATGATGGACACTGTAATCAAGGACGGCTTCCAGAGCTACGAGGACGTCTACCAGAACGTGCCGGAAGACGAGAGGCCTGCCTCGTGAACGGATTCCTTGGCGCCGTCCCCGAGATCCCGGGTGGCATGCTATGAATATCAGGTTCAAGCTGTTGTCGATGTTTCTGCTTATAATCGCAATCCTTCTAGCTGAGACGCTTGCCGTCTGGGCCGTCCACTTCCAGCTGATCTCGGAATACAGGAAGCTCACAGACAACCTGCTGACGGAAAACACCTTCACCAACACGGTGCCGGAGCTGATAGACACCTACTACCTCTTCGTGCTCGCGCCCACCAGCAAGGACAGGCTGGACGACTACCTGAGCCAGAAGCAGTCCATAAACGACGCGCTTTCCAAGCTCGACTCCGAAATCGTCTCCGACGAGAGCAAGATAAGCTACCGGGGGCTCAAGAACGTCATCAGGAACATAATCGAGAACTGCGACAAAGGGGTCGAGTCCATTTCTGCAGGCGACATAAGGACAGCCTCGGATTACTACAACGACGACCTCAACAAGAAGTTCTACATCACGGAAAACACGGCCAACCTCATGATAAGCGAGCTTCACTACGCGGAAAATCTGCAGGCGAAGATAGACGATACCCGCAACCTCTTCATGGTATTCCTGGCGGCAGCGACGGCGGTGATATCGCTGTCCTGCGTGGTGCTGTCACTTCTCTTCTCCAAAAGGATGACGCAGCCGATATCCCAGCTCTCCATGATTGCGGACCGCATCGCAAGGAACGAGAAGGCGGGAAGCGTGGACAAAGGTCTCATGGGAAGGGATGACGAGATAGGGAGCCTTTCGCGCTCCTTCGGCATAATGACAGAGAAGCTGAAGGAGAAGATACAGGAGCTCCAGAGCGCAAAGGATGTTGCTGAAAAGGCAAAGGACGAGGCCGAGAAGTCCAGGAACGACCTGCAGAAGTCCAACACCGAGCTCGAGCACTTCAACAGGCTAGCCATAGGAAGGGAGCTGAAGATGGTGGAGCTGAAGAAAAAGATTAAGGAGCTGGAGCAGAAGCCCGGCAAGGACTGAGAAGGGCGCGTGGCGGCCGGGAAGTCTCATAGGCTGGTGGCCTTCTTCCTGCTTCTCGCAATCCTGTACACGCACAGCGCTATCACCGCGCCGAAGAGCACGGCCCCTAACACCTCGATAAGCGGGAACTGTGAAACCACACCGCCTCCTGTCGCCTGCGTCAGCATGGATCCGGCGCTGTCGAACGCCTCGTCGGTGGGCACGGGCGGCGCCCTCTCCGCGAACTCTTTTACATTCGCAGCCAGCATCATCGGCGCCTCCGTGGCCATGGAGAGGACCGCGCTCCACGCGCTTGCGATGAATCCCAGCACGGAGACGGAAAGTATTATCCACACCCTCGTCTCGCTCGGGTGCAGGATGTTCTCGCCCTTCCTCGTCAGCTCGTAGTACTTCCACTTGTGGCCGTCGTCTATCTGGACGACGAGCCCTGCCCTCGCGAGGTTGTCCATGTGCTCCTTCACGGTGGACGGCGACATGCCCAGCTGCCTCGAGAGCTCGGTGAGCATCTTCCTCCTCCTTCCGAGGCTCTTTATTATCTCCACCCTCGTGTCGGAGGCCAGCGCCCTGAAAGATTCCCGGTCGAGCGTTATCTTCTCCTCTTCCATATCCGGACCTCACATGGCGGCCATGAACTCATGGCCCGCCAGTATAATCATTATTATGACGATTAAAATAAACGAGCTCACCATGAAGTAGCCTATCCCCTTCATGATTAATGCTTCGCGGGCGAATATTAACAAGCTTTCGTTTTTGTTAGGCTTTTGCCTAAACAGCGAGCCGAATTGCAGCGAAATTCTGGTCTGCCTGGTTGTAGACGTGTGAAGATGGGTCGAAAGCCATGCCGGGGTCATATCCGTTATTCTCCAGGATTTCCGCCTGGGAGAGCGAGAAGAGCTGCTTGAGGGCGACTGCGAAACAGCGCTCGTTCGTGTCGTATCTATAGTTGCCGCTTTTGTCTCGCGGGTTGCCGTTGACGAGTGATATGAGCTTCTTCATCTCACCATCCGTGAGATCAAAATTGAGGTATGATTTCAGCGCATCGAAGCCACCTGAATCCGGCTGTATCCTCTCTACCGCCGTGTTGTTCATGTAAATGCGCTCGGCGCCGTGGTAGATGCCTTCGAGGAGCGTTATGGTCCCGAGTTCCTTCGGATTCCTGAACCCCGTGATTACTATCCTTTTCCCTTTGATGTCACTTTCGATGTCACCCAGATTGGTTCCGCCTTTTGGGTCGATGAGCCTTCTCTGGATGTACCTTACGTTATGATACCCGTTCGCCTCAAGGAGCCTGTTGGCATCGTCCTCCACGTTGCCTGAAGGCATTATTCTCACGCTCAGCTCTTCACCGGCGAGGTCATTTCTAGGGTACCTTTTGTAATTTTCCCGGTCCATGAGATTCTCTGGCGCCAGGTCATCTATCATGTATACCTTTACGTTTGGCCTCAACCTCGCAAAGGGCCTCGTCGTCCTTCTCCCCAGATAAGGACCAGATCCCGTGTCTATGAGCACGAACTCCGACGAATCTTGCACGTCCCCGAGAGGCATTTTTCTCAATTCTTTCTCGGTCCTTTTCTGAATGCCGCCCATGATGGAATTGAACTCATTCTTGTATGTCGTATCCCCTGAAGTGGCCGGCATGCAATAATTCGGGTCGTCCATGAGCCAGGGCTGCTTGATTGCGATTGGCAATACGTACCCGTCGGAGTCTTCTGCCCTGAAATCCGGGGGCCTGTCCGGGTCATCCAGATGTCCGTATCTCTTCAGAAAGCATAATGTCCTCTTCCTGGCTGCCGCGATGTCCATCATATTTACGGACAAGTGTAAATTTTATAAAGGCTAACCTTTGGCCTGAATGGAGAGTTCCGCATAGTATGAGTCGTCATCCTCGCCTATGCTCATCCTGAATCCGCGCTTCTTGAACATGTGCTTCATTATGAAGTTGTCGCGCAGGAAGTTGGCGTAGACCTTCCTTATCCCCCTCTTCCTGGCTATGTCGAGTATGTAGTCCGTGAACCTGTCGCCGAGCCCCTGGTTCTGCCAGGGGTCCGCGACCACTATCGCGAACTCCGCGTTCTCCCCGTCGGCGTCCTCTATCAGCCTGACCACGCCCGCCATCTTCTTCCTTCCACGTTCCTCTATCTCGGCGATTATGGCTATCTCCCTGTCGTAGTCTATCTGGGTGTACCTTATGAGCAGCTCGTGGGTTATGTCCTTTATGAGCTCGAAGAACCTGAACCTCTGCGTCTGCTCGGAGAACCTGGTGAACATCTCGCCCTCCATGGGCTCGTCCTCGGGCCTTATGGGCCTCAGGACGGCTTCCTTGCCGTTCTTCATCCTGAAGGTGCTGACGTGCTCCTTCGGGTACGGCGATATGACCATGTGCGAGTACGGCCTGACGTCCTTTCCGGCGACCTTCTCGTCGAGCACCACCTTGGCGTCGAGGACTATGCCCCCTTTGCCGTCCACGGCGAACGGGTTTATGTCTATCTCCTTTATCTCGGGGAAGTCCATGACGAGGTAGGCGAACTTGTATAGGAGGAACTGTATCGACTTGACGTCGACGCCCTCCATGCCGCGGTATCCCTTCAGCAGGCTGAATACCTTGGTCTCCTCCATGAGCCTCATCGCGAGAGCCATGTTGAGGGGAGGCAGACCGACGTTTGTGTCCCTGAAGACCTCGACTGCGACCCCTCCGAGGCCGAAGACTATGGCCGGGCCGAATATCGGGTCCTTCTTGCAGCCTATCAGTATCTCGTGCCTCTTCCTCTCCATCTTCTCTATGAACACCCCGTCGATCTCGGCCTTCGGGTCGTACTTCCTGCAGGATGACATGATGGCGTCGAACGCCTTCCTTGCGCCGGCTGAATCCTTTACCCCGAGGACCACGCCGCCTGCGTCGGTCTTGTGCAGTATGTCGTGGGACAGCACCTTCATGACGACCGGGTACCCTATCTTTGCCGCGACCTTCGCGGCCTCGGGCGCGGTCTTCGCGCTTCCCGACGGCGCCACCGGTATCCCGTAGTTTTTAAGGAGCTCCTTGGATTCCTGCTCCGTCAGCGCGAACCTCCCCGACGACATTATCTCCCCTATTATCTCCCTGTTCTTCTTCGTCTTCGGGACGAACGCGTGCGGTATCGTCGCCGGCGTCTCGTAGAGCAGCTCTATGTTCCTCGAGTACCTGTACATGTAGGAGAAGCACCTGACGGCCGCCTCCGGCGTCTCGAAAGACGGGACGCCGCCCTTCTCCAGGACGTCTATGCCGCCGTCGACGTTCTCGCCTCCTATCCACGACGCCAGTATGGTCTTCCGTCCCTTGTTGAAGGACAGCACCTTCCTTGCCGTCTCCTCGGGGTCGGTCATGGCCTGCGGCGTCAGTATGACCAGTATGCCGTCCACGCCGTCGTCCTCAATGCACGCCTCGAGCGCATGCGCATACCTGTCCGGGTCGGCGTCCCCGAGGACGTCCACGGGATTTCCCCTGCTCCACGTGGGCGGCATGACCTTGTCGAGCCTCGATATGGTCGCCTTCGAGAGCGGCGCCACCCTGCAGCCGGTGTCAACGACAGCGTCAGTCGATATGACGCCGGGACCGCCGGCGTTCGTCACTATAGCCAGCCTGTTCCCCCTCGGCCTCTTCTGCATGGAGAGCGTCTTGGCCGCGTCGAACAGCTCGCCTATCTCCTCGACCCTTATTATCCCGACCCTCTTGAACGCCGCGTCGAACACGTCGTCGTTTCCGGTCAGCGAGCCCGTGTGCGACTTGGCGGCCGCCGCGCCCTCCGAGCTCTTCCCGGCCTTGAGCACTATTATGGGCTTGGTCCTTGAGAACGCCCTGGCAGCGCTCATGAACTTCCTGGCCTGCTTGAGCGACTCCATGTATATCAGTATGCTCGAAGTTCCCGGGTCCTCGCCGAAGTAGTCTATGAGGTCGCTGAAGCCCACGTCTATCATGGAGCCCACGGAGACGAAGTAGCTGAA
>CAZTRL010000002.1:0-8243 GCA_964616715.1 uncultured archaeon
CAACGCCAACAGGGCGCCGAGGCTCAACCAGACCATAACATCCCCGATAAAATGGTACAACAGGATGTCCATTACCCCTCTGGACCTAGATGACTATTTCATTGACGACTACGGCGAGGAGCTTTACTACGGCTATACAGGTGCTCCCAATGTCGATGTCTCAATAGACGACAGCTCCGTGACACTCACACCGCAGGGTGACTGGATTGGGACTAGCTGGGTGGTTTTCATCGCAAACGACACTCAGGAGAATGTCACAAGCAACAACGTCACGCTCATAGTGCAGTACCAGCCTCCGGAGAAGGTTCCCACACCAGTGACCAGATACACACCCAGGCCGGAGGCCGCGTCGCTTCAGATAATAGTCGATGAAATAGTGAGGGTAGGCGTCGGAAACAGGAGCGTGGCCACCGTCCTTCTCTACAACGACGGCGGCTACGACCTCGCGGGCATAAACCTCAGCGCAACCGTCAACGAGACCAACATAACGCTCAGCCTGAGGGACATGTACATAGACGAGATAAAGGTTGGGGAGAACGTGACCACGCGTCTGGACATAGCGCTAGGCGACCTGGACATAAACAGGACTTACCTGGCAACCATAACGGCAAACGTCACAGAGCCCCGGATAGCGGAATCATCCACCCTTACAATAAAGCCCGAGCCCACGAACAAGAGCATACTGGCGGTAGAGATAAGGATGGTCAAGGACCTATTCGGGGAGAACCCGGAGTGCATGGACCTGTTTGGGCTGATACTGCAGGCGGAGGAGTATCTCGGCAAGGGCAACCTGGAAGAGGCCAAGAGGCTCACTAACCTGGCCATCGACAACTGCCAGGACATGATAGACTACTCGAAGCTCCCCAAGAACGAGAGCACCAGTGGCCGGCCGTCTATATCGGGGAACATACTCGTGAACCCGTTCTTCGTCATGGGATTCGTGCTGCTGGTCCTCGCCCTGGCCATGGCCGCCTACTGGCTGATGTCGAAGAGGCAGCAGGTGGCGGCCATACCGAAGACCATATCCGCCCAGTGACTCACTTCTTCCCCTTGGCTTCCTTCGCCTTCCTGAGCTTCCTCAGTGCGTAGTTGACTGGATTCTTTATGGTCTTCCTGTCCCCGCCGCAGGTGGCGTCGGGCTCGCACACGCCGAAGCTCATGTAGTATCCGGGAGTGGCGCAGTTGGGGGGCGGCATGCGCTTGCCCCTGTTCTCGTGCCATCTTATCTGGGTCCTGATGTATGTGTCCGCTAGTGGCGGCCTGTTCATCTGGTTCCATTCGGTCAGCTGCCTCTCCACGTCCTCCCACTTCCATCCAAGGGACGAGAGGTAGTTTATCATTATGAGGAGACTCCTCTTCTTCCCGTCGTCGATTCCGGCGAGTATGTTCCTCACGCAGGGGGGCGCGAGCTCGAGGGGCACGGGCTTCCCGGGAACGAAGTTCCTCCCCCCCTTCCTCTCGGTCCCTATCTTCATCCTTCCCGCCCAGTCCATGGCCTCGGTGACTAGGAGCGACGCCTCACCCTCCTCCCACCTGTCCATGAATCCCCTTATCAGCCTGACCTTTAGCGGCGATGCTTGCTCCTTCCTGAAATCCTCTATCTCCCCGCGCCTGAGCGGAAGCGACACCATGCCGGACTTCTCGTGGAGGGAATATGCCATCCTGTAGAGGTGCCTCGGGGATATGAGCACGGGATCCACCTCAACTATGCTGTAGGGGTCTATCCCGTCCTTTGTCATTATGTCTCCAGGCTTCTTCCCTACCTTCTCCGAGAGCTCCTCCACGGACCACTTCTTGAGGAGGCCCTTCTCCAGGTCCTGCCTTGCGAAGTCCTTGAGGTAGAGCGCAATCTTCCTCGCAAGGGCCGGGTACTGAGACGCGGTGTCCTTGTAGTCCACAGTCCCGGGCATGGTCCCGAAGGGTATGCCTAGGTGGAAGCCAGTCCCCCCGGTGAACTTGACCGAGACGCTCTTCACTCCGTGCTTCTTCAGGGCGTCCATGAGGACGACGGCGGCCACCTTGCCGTGCTCGGTGTCCTCGCAGTCGAGGTCCAGGACGAGGTCCCAGCCCTCCCTCAGGCGCTCGTAGTTCTCGCTCCCGACCGCCATGGGATTCTTCCACGTCTCGAGCGAGCCGTGGAAGGCCACGGCGCCGGACCTCACAAGCATCGTTATGTCGTTCGGGTACACGAGGGTGTTGGGCCTGCTGGAGAACCTTCCGTCCCCGAACACGCCGACGACCTCCTTGCCACGCGACAGTCTTATCAGTTCCGCCTGTATGTCGTCCCTGCCGTAGTAGGCGTAGACATCCCTTGCGTTCATGTTAAATCAACTGATTTCAGTTTTAAAAAACATGGATACAAATAAAATCCGGGAACATGATAACCTACGAGACGATACGAAGGATAGAGCAGGACGAGAAGGACTACGCGAAGCTGTCGAAGCTCCCCACGAACTTCATGCTGGAGGCCATGGACTACCTTGAGAAGAAGCAGTCCATAGCCGGCGAGAAGGACAAGGAGTGGGAACTGAAGTCGGCTGACCAGAGGATACAGAGCATATCCCAGATGAGGGAGAAGAAGATAGCCAACTTCGCCCTCTACTACATAAGGTCGGGCTCGGTTCCCGAGAACATGATGCCCGAGGAGCAGGAGCTTTTCGATTCCATAGTCAGGAGCCTCCAGGAGTTCGAGTCGAAGCGCAAGAGGGCCATGTCTGGCCAGAAGACGCCAATGACTGCCATAGCCTTCCTCCAGGACGTCCCGCAGTTCGTCGGGATAGACATGGGACACTACGGCCCCTACAAGACGGGCGACATAGCCACGGTCCCAAAGGACAACGGCATGCTCATAGTGGAGAAGGGTGCAGGCGAGGTCGTCGAGGCAAGCTAAATTTATAGCAAATGGGCCCAAGTTAATAATGTAGTAGCATGCCACACAGCAGCGACCTTGTCGAGTACATAAAGATGGGCCTGCGCGAGGGCCACTCAGTCGAAGACCTAAAGAAGGCCATGCACATGAGCGGCTGGGACATGACTACCATAGAGGATTCTCTCAAGGCCGCCATGAGCTCCACCCTGCCTTCCGTGCCGTCGCCTCTTCGCAGGGGCGGCAGGGAGGGCGTGTGGCAGAAGATGAAGCACGTGCTCTCGAAGCCCGATTCATTCTTCGAGGGCGTGAAGGCCGATCAGGGATACGGCGACGCCTTCAGGTACTATCTTCTCGTTTCCGTGCTCCCCTCCCTGGCGTCGGCGCTCCTCGCCTCGGTCATGATGCTTTTGGCCACCAGCATGATTTTCCAGACGTTGGGACTTTCCGATTACTCCGGCGTCTCGCTGTCCCTCATCGGCCTGATGTCTGCTCTGGTGTCGTTTCCCATATACTACGCCATTGGCATAGTGAGCGTATTCATAGGGTCTTTTTTCGTCCATTTCACGGCCAGGATACTCGGCGCGAAGGGCGGCTCCCACCAGACCTTCAAGGCACTCGTGTACGGAGGCCTGACGCCGGTGCTCATAGGCTCGTTCCCCGTAACGGTGATACTCATGGCCGCGTACCTCCTCCCCTCAGAGGCGGCGATGCTCGCCATTCTCGCGTCGTCGGTCTTCATGGCGGTGTTCGGGATATGGTCGGCATACCTGCAAGTCAAGGGCGTGTCGAAGCTGCACGGCATGAGCCTCTTCCGGGCATTCATGGCGGTGATAGGAATACCGCTGATACTCACGGTTGTCATTGCCGCAGCGTCGTTTCTCGTGCTGGGCGCGATGCTACTGAACGTCGGTTCTCTCATGCCGTAACCTTTATAAAGCCTACCGGGCATCAGTTTAATTGAACTGGATGAAACTGTTCTTTCTAGGCAGTAGGATTACCAGGGTTGAAAAAAATAAAAACAGAAAACTCATGGAGTGCAATAATTCAATAACAGCTTTATTGTTACCAGAGGATTAAGGAGTTGATTCGTATGATAGAATCAAAAAGAATAGTCCCGGACACGAGCGTCCTCATAAGCGGGAGGCTCTCGGGGATGATAGAGAAGGGCGAGCTGAAGAAGACGAGGGTAATAATCCCCATGGCCGTCATAGACGAGCTGCAGGCGCAGGCGTCGAGGCACAGGGACATCGGCTTCTCGGGGCTCGACGAGATAAAGAAGATAAGGGAGGCCGGCGAGAAGCACGGCGTCAGGATTGACTTCGTCGGCGAGAGGCCGACGATGGAGGAGATAAACCTCGCAAAGAAGGGCAGGATAGACGCCCTGATACGCGACGTCGCAAAGAACGAGAAGGCGGTCCTCGTGACCTCCGACTACGTCCAGGCGCTCGTCGGGGAGGCCGAGAACGTCGACGTTGAGTACATAAGGAAGGCGAGGGTGACGAAGGTCGACCTCGAGGACTTCTTCACGAAGGACACGCAGTCGGTCCACATGAAGGTTGGCGTCAGGCCGCTCGCAAAAAGGGGCCTACCGGGGCATGTGATTCTCTCGCCCATACGGACCAGCCCATGCACAGAAGACGAGATAAAAGGGCTGATAGAGCAGATAACGAGCAAGGTGAGGACGGACCCCGACTCCTTCATGGAGATAAGCAAGCAGGGCGCCATGGTCATACAGATGGGCAACTACCGCATAGCGATAACCAGGCCCCCGTTCTCCGACGCGCTTGAGCTGACGGCAGTCAGGCCGATAGCCAAGCTCTCGCTTTCGGACTACAAGCTCCACAAGGAGCTTGAGGACCACATAGTCGGGATGTCAAGCGGCGTCCTCATAGCCGGGCCTCCGGGCTCCGGCAAGTCGACCTTCGCGGCGAGCCTCTCTGACTACCTCGTCGCGCACGGCAAGGTCGTCAAGACGTTCGAGCAGCCGAGGGACCTCCAGGTGGGGCCCGAGGTGACCCAGTACGCGCCCCTCGAGGGCGACTGGGAGAAGACGGCAGAGCTTTTGCTCCTCGTCAGGCCGGACTACACCATATTCGACGAGATCCGCAGGACCAAGGACTTCAGGACCTTCGGGGACATGAGGCTCGCTGGCGTGGGCATGATAGGGGTCGTCCACGCGACGGGCCCGGTGTCCGCCATACAGAGGTTCGTGGGAAGGATAGAGCTCGGGGTCATACCACACGTGATCGACACCGTGATATACATAAACGCCGGCAAGATAGAGAAGGTGTTCTCGGTCTCGCTGACGGTCAAGGTGCCCAGCGGGATGACATGCGACGACCTGACGAGACCTGTGGTCGAGATAAAGGACTTCGCGACGAAGGCGCTCGAGTACGAGATATACACCTACGGCGAGGAGAACGTCGTCATCCCAGTGAAGAAGTCCGCGGGGCAGGGTCCCGCCGAGACCGGCACCCAGAGGCTTGCGAAGGAGGCCATATACGGCAGGCTCCGCAAGTGGGACCCGGGGATGGGCATAGAGTTCACCGGGGAGAACCGGATAACCGTCAGGGTAAGGAGCGGCGCCATATCCAAGATGATAGGAAGGCGCGGCCAGAACATCGAGAGGCTAGAGAAGGAGCTCGGCGTGAAGATATCGGTCGAGCCGAAGTAGCCGGGTAAGCTTTAAAAACTACTGAACGATAATAAAACCATGGAAAAGGCAATGCCCGCGGCGTTCGCGCTGGCCCTCCTGCTGGCCCTGCCGCTGCAGGCATCAGCCTACTCCTTCACCGGCTACGTGCAGCCCCTCGGAGACGTCGCGGACGTCGCCATACCGGACACGGGGCTCTCAGTCGAGAGGCTGAACTTCTACGTCCCTGACACGGACGGCAGGTTCACGCTGAGGGTTGACAGCGTAAGCTACAACCAGACGCCTCCCGAGGTCTACCAGTACTTCAACATAGACACAGTGGGCCTCAGCACCCCTCCCGCGCAGGCCATCATAGACTTCAGGGTCGGGAAGGAATGGATAAACGAGTCCAGGATAGAGCCCTCGACCATAATGCTCAGCATCTGCGACGTGGCGTGCCAACCCTTGGACATAATCAAGATAGGCGAGGATGACGACTTCGTCCACTTCAGGGCGGAGTCCGACGCGCTGGCGGGGTTCTTCGCGGTCTCGGGGACGCCCAACCCGGTAGATATAACCTTCAGGTCCGGCTGCAACGGCAACGGCGTGTGCGAGCCCGACCTTGGGGAGGACAGCGAGACCTGCAGCGACTGCCTCGAGAAGGCGGGTTACACCAAGTGCGTGCCGCTCGAGAACACGTGCCTAGGCGATTCCCTTCTCTCCTGCAGTTCCGACGGGAAGAACTACGACCTCACCCCCTGCGATTTCGGCTGCGCCGACGGCGAGTGCCTGTCCCAGGGAGACGCCCTCACGGGCCTCGCGATAGCTGGAGGGCCTGCCATAATGGCCGTAATAGCCGCGCTTGTCGCGGTGGTGGCATACCTTGCGATATCCCTCAACGGCGTCAGGAAAAGGCTGAGGAACGTCGAGGGCGCGGCCAGCCGCCTCTGAGCCTCAAGGCCCATCTCTACTGACCGTCCGGGGATTCCGTTATCTGGCCCCTCTTCTCTATGTCGACGCTGTAGTCGGCCAGCATGTTGAGGTTCTTCATGAGGGACGTGTTCATGTCCTCCTTGGTGCAGAGGAATATGCCCTTGACGTTGTACTTCCTCAGCTTGTTGACCAGTGAGTGCGTGAACCTTATGACCATCTCCTCGTCATGGTAGGCGAGCAGGGTGGACACAGAATCGAAGATGAGCGAGTAGTACTCGCCCTTCTGCACGTGCTTCCCGACGGAGAGCATTATCTCCGTGAGGTCGCCCGGGCTCTTTATCTTCTCGTAGTTCTTCCCCTCTGAGGAATCCCCCTCCTGGGTCGAGGCGTCTATGAAGTAGATGCCATCGGTGTTTATCTCCTTCTCCCTCAGGTTCTCTATTATGGAGAAGTAGGGCTTGTTCACGGTGACGAATATGTTCTTCGGGGCGATCTCCGTCACGGCCTTGATTATCGATATGGAGTCCGTGGGGTAGAGCGAGTTGGGCATGACGAACGTGAGCACGTGATTCTTCTCCGTCTCCCTCTTCAGGTCTATCGCGTGCCTCCTGACGAGCACCTTCAGGTCCCTGTAGGAGTCCAGCGTCGTGCCGTTGCCCTTCATGTCCTCGTTCATCGCCGTTATTATGTCCGTCGTCGTTATTATGCCGCTCAGCTTGCCGTTCTTTGTAACCGGCAGCTTCTTTATGTCGTGGGCCTTCATGAGCTTGACGGCCTCGGATAGCGGCTTGCTCTCCTCCACCGTTATGACGTTAGCGGACATGACCTGCCTTATCTTGGTCTTGGAGGGGTCCTTCCCCTTCACGACTATCTTGCTCATTATGTCCCTTTCGGTTATTATCCCCTCTATGGAGTCCCCGGCCACTATCACGATGGAACCCATCCAGTACTTGGCCATCTTGTCTGCCGCGTCCTTGACGCTCGCGTCAGGGCCGAGAGTCCTGACGTTGTTGTTCATCTCGTCCTTCACGAGCACGGCCATGGTCAAGCACCAGACTTCCTCTTCTTAGAAACAGCGCGGATTATCTTCTTCAGCCTGGTGACCGGCACGTCGCCGCCCGACACCACGAGCAGGCGCCTGCCCCCCTTCGCCTTCGGAGCCTTCAGCCTCCTCTCCTCAAGCCTCCGGAGTCTCCTCTCGGCCAGTGCCCTCTCCTTCTCAAGCATGGCGCTCAGCCTCTTCTCCTCGCGAAGCGCCCTCTCGGCATCCAGCTTCGCCTTCAGCTCCTCCTCCGCCCTGGACTCGGCCTCCTCCCTCGACAGGGCCTCGAGCCTTGCGTGCTCCTCCGCCTGCCTCCTGGAGCCTCTCGCGGCGGCGGCCTTCTCCCTGGCCTTTCTGAGCCTCTTGTCCTTCTTCTCCTCAACAGTACTCTTCTCGGCAAGCCTCTCAGCCTTCTCCCTGTCCCTCTTCTCCTTCTCGGCAAGCCTCTCAGCCTTCTCCCTCTCCTTCCTCTCGGCCTCGGCGCGCCTCTCGGCCTCCAGCCTCTCCTTTCGTATGGCCGCTATCTCGCTCTCCTTCCTGGACTCTATCCTCGCGCTCTTCTCCTCCTCAGCCTTCACGACGGCCTCTTCCTTTGCAATAATCTCTTCCCTCGCGAGTGTCTCTATGCGCTCCTTGGACCGGAGCTCAGCCTCCATCTTCTCACGGAGCATCTTCTCTTCCCTGGCCTTCTCCTCGAGCTCGAGCCTGTACATGCGCTCCTCCTCGGCCCTCTTCTCAGCATCTTCCTTCCTCCTGCGCTCCTCCTC
>CAZTRL010000002.1:8343-30800 GCA_964616715.1 uncultured archaeon
TGCGCTCCTCCTCGGCCCTCTTCTCAGCATCTTCCTTCCTCCTGCGCTCCTCCTCGGCGCGCCTCCTGGCCTCTATCTCGAGCTCTATCTCCTTTCGTATCTCCTCCTCGGCCCTCTTCTCCCCGTATTCCATCTCGTCCATCTCTTCCTCAGACCTCGTGAGCCTCTCAGCATCTTCCTTCCTCCTGCGCTCCTCCTCGGCCCTCTTCTCAGCATCTTCCTTCCTCCTGCGCTCCTCCTCTGCCTTCCTTTCGGCCTTCTCCTTAGCCTTCCTTTCCCTCTCCTTCTCCAGCTCAAAGAGGGCGCCCTCGGAGGATGCCTTTGCGTGGTTCACTAAAGAAAACGGTCTTGCCAGGATGCTCCACAAGCCTGACGGGAAAACGGGCGTCAACATCATACTTATTATTGTTTTCCGTGGTTAAAAAATGACTCGTTTAAACCTTCCCGCTGCGCTTTTTCCGCAGCCTCTCCGAGAGCGCGCCCCTCTTTCTCCTCTCGGCCTCCAGCCTCTTCTCGAGCAGCTCCCTCTCCTTCCTCTCGGCCTCGGCGCGCCTCTCGGCCTCCAGCCTCTCCAGCCTGCGCTCCTCCGCCGCCTTCTCCGCATTCTGCCTCGAGAGCCTGGCAATCCTGAGCTTCTCAACTGCGTGCGAGTCATGCACGCGTCCTCCTCTTATCCTCTCCCTGTAGCCGGGTTTCCTGAGGGCTATGAGTATCCCGGCAGTCACGGCTATTATGACTGCCGCAAGAATGACGGCCCAGCCGAAGCCGGGGAGCGCTCCCGCGGGCGCCTTGCCCTTGACCACCTTTATTATGCCACTGCTCGATGCCGCCTGATCCCCGTACTCGACCCTCGAGTAGAAGACATAGAATCCCTCCTCCAGATCGTCCGGAAGCCTTATCCTCCTCTTCAGCTCCGCCTGCTCCTCCACCGCAAGGGTGTCGTGCTTGTACAGTATCTCGTTACCGTCGAAGTCCCTCAGGGAGTAATAGAGGCTCACGTCCACGGGCATGAGGTCGCCGAAGTTGTACAGCAGTATGTCGGCCTCCACCTCGCTTCCGGGCGAGGCCTCCACCGGCACATCGTCCAGGCTGAGGTATATGTCGAAGAGGGCCCTCTTCTCCTTCACCTCCACTATGAGCACCACGACCCTCTCGATGGAACCCGATCTTATCCTCAGCCTTCCCGTGTACACCTCCGGGGCGCCGCTCTCCAGGACCGTGAACGCGACTGTTACCTTCTTTGACTTGCCGGCGGCCAGGCTGAAGGAGTCCTCGCTCAGCGACACCATGCTGCCCATCCCTTCGGCTTCCATGGTCAGGTTGAGGTCGGCGTCTCCCGTGTTCTCTATGGTGACCGAGTCAAGGTATGTCTCCCCCTGCCTGACCGAGGCCTTTATGAACTCCCTGTCGACGGTGAAGTTGGAGAATGGGACGGCTTGGGAGGGATACGAGGCGCCCCCTCCCGGCGGCTGGGTGGGCACGTAGGCTTCCTCCTCCCTCACGGAATACGACCTGGAGAACTGGTTCACCCTGAACACTATCGTACCGTTGCTGTAGTCGACCAGCTGACACAGCGTCGGCGGGCACGGGTAGCCGTCCACGAGTATCTCGGGGCTTGAGAACGACAGCCCATGGATGAACACGCTGGCGGACGTCCTAAGAGACTGCAGCGTTCCCGTGTCTATCTCCACGAGATCCGGCGAGAACTGGGCGTTTGCATCTATGTCTATGACGTTGTGAATGTCCTTGTCCTGCGCGAGGTCGACGGCACCATCGAAGACCACCTTCGCAATCCCCTGCGCCTCGAGGGTGAGGTTGGTGACGCTCTTCAGTGCGTCCTCGTCGAAGGCGCTGAAGTTGGTGGTCGTCCCGTTGAACTCGGAGTACATGACGGTCACAGGCGGGTATATGGTCGCCTGGCTCATGAAGGTTATCATGTCCGCCGTGAGATAGTAGGCGGCCATCCCGTTGGCTATTATCACGAAGCAGGTGACGACTATGAGAAACGAAAGAGCGTCGCTCTGGGTCATAATAAAGAATTAGAGCGGCAATCTATTTATTTCGATTTTTTCGCGGGTTTCTTTGCCGCCGGGGGCTTTCCCTTCTTCTTCATGTAAACCCTTCCGCCTATTCCCGCCGCGGCTATCACTATGACGCCGAGATATACCGGGGACCAGTCCACCGGGTAGGGGTTGCACTTGACCCTGAGGGTGAGCGGCACCGAGGCGCCTACCGTAGTCTGGGAGCCGATGCCGCCTCCCTGCGCGTCGTTGAGCTCTATAGCCATTACCTCTCCCGTGTAAGAGACCTCGTCCTGCGTGCAGGACTGCTGGCAGAGGAAGTCCCCCGCGAGGCAGTCGGCCGCGTAAACCTTAGGAACCTGGAAGCAGAGCTCCATCTTGACGGCCTGGTCGTGCTTGGTGCTGCCTGCCACGAACTCCGTGCGGCTGTATGCGCCCTGGATGACGGGCTTTAGCGAATCCGAGACGCTGAGCTGCACGTTGGCGCCCTGCTCGGACGGGTTGTAGACCCCGTACTCTATGCAGTAGGGCGCGAGCTCGTTTACCATGACCTTCTCCTCGGACCACACTATGCCCACGGCGCCCGCCTGGACGGCCATTAGCGAGACTGCGAATGAGAATGCGACAAATGCGGTGAATGCTTTCTCGTACATATTCACACCATCAGCTTCACGGGCACGAGACGCCGGTCGAGACGCCCAGTATCGTCACCGTGTTGTTGTATGTCCCTGTCGGCTGCGTCGCCGGGACGTCAAGCCAGAACCTGAAGTAGTCGCTCGAGCCCACGCCTATCCCCGTCTCCCCGGCCACGTACGCCGCCGTGTTCATGGCGAGCTCGTCAACCGGCCCGGGATAGGTGACGTTGTTCCAAGGCGAGTCGCTGAACGTGTAGTTGCCGATTCCTATCTCAAAGCCGCCGCTAGTGTTGAGCGCAGTCGCTACCACGCAGAGGTCCACCGCGGTGTTAGAGTCCGTCTCCACGGTTATCCAGTAGAGCGTCTCGTTGTGGAAGGTGTCCCCACCTCCGGTGTAGTTCCAGTTCTTTGAAGCGTTAACGTCGGTCGAGGGAAGGACGCTGACGGTGCCGAAGTCTATGCCGGCGCTCAGATTCCCTGAGGCGTTTATAGAGAAGTATTTCTGTATGGTCACCTGAGACTCAGGGGAAACTGAAGTAGCCGCGCCGGTGGCCATCTGGAGAATCGGGATGTAACTCGATGCCCATCCCGCGACAGCGATTATGAGAGCGACTGAGAGAACGACTATCACACTGTCGTTTTTATTCATAATAAGTTATTTCCCCTTCCTCATATTTAAATTTTATGCGATTCGGGTCGGTTTCACGGGCACGCAACGCCGGTCGGCCTTCCCAGGAACGTCACCGTGTTGTTGTAGGTTCCCGACGATGTCGTCGCCGGGACGTCAAGCCAGAACCTGAAGTAGTCGCTCGAGCCCACGCCTATCCCCGTCTCCCCGGCCACGTACGCCGCCGTGTTCATGGCGAGCTCGTCAACCGGCCCGGGATAGGTGACGTTGTTCCAAGGCGAGTCGCTGAACGTGTAGTTGCCGATTCCTATCTCCTCCCCTCCGCTAGTGTTGAAGGCGGTGCCTGTTATGCAGAAGTCGACCGGTGTGTTTGAATCGGTCTCTACAGTGACCCAGTAGAGCGTCTCGTTGCCGTCGTTCTCCGCCGGGTACTGGGTGTCGTTGAGGTTGAGAGAGGCGTTCTGGTTCACGGCCGGAAGGCTCGCTATGGTCCCGAAGTCTATGCCGGATGAAAGGTTGCCAGAGACGTTTATGGAAAAGTATTTTTCTATCACCGCGCTGGACGTCGTGCTGGCACTCGTGAAGGCGCCCGTTATGTTGTTGCTCCAGGTCGTGAACACTCCGGCCGCGGATATGAGGATAGCGGCTGAGAGGATTATGAGCACCCTGTCAGTTTCCATAAGATATAATTTAAACGTCAAAATATTTAAATTCCCCCCTCACACGCGGCGTTTCACGGAGCGTGTCCCGTCGGCACTACCAAGAGGTAGACATCGTTCCGGTACGTGCCCGGAGGCTGCGTGGCGGGCACCGTCAGGAAGAACTTCATGTGCACGGTCTCGCCGTCGGCGAGGCCGGACGCAACCAGGCCGTAATCCGTGCTGAGGGCCTTCTTCTGCCCTTCAGGCACGCCAGGCTCCGTCACGTTGTATGTGTACGTCTCATTGCCTAGCTCTATCACCTCGCCGCCCGTGGTGTTGAGGTGGCCGCCGGCCCTGATGTACAGGTCCGCCATGGTTCCCGAGGCGCTTATATTTGCATAGTAGGTAGTCCTTCCCGTGCCGTTGTTGCCGTCAGCCGAGAGATTGTACGCCGGGAAGTACTCTACCGTCCAGTTGACGCCGAGCGAGAGGTTCTGGGACAGGGCCACCCCCACCGCGAGGTTCGGGTTTACCTCGAACTGCCGCACAGCCGAGACGTTCGTGACGCTTCCGTCATACGAGTACACCCTCCAGTAGTATACATCCTCATCAAGAGACTCCCCGTCCGCGAGCGTGTATTCCGTCGCCGTGAGGTTTTCCTTCTCGAGGACAATGGTGGAGAACGACTGGTCCCTTGCGACCTGCAGATAGTAGGTCACTTGGTCGCCGTCGTAGTCCTGCGCCTGCGACCAGTTGAAGAATGTCGTGTTGTCCGCGGTGTATGATGCGTTCTCAGGCTCCACCAGGGACGGCGCGGCTGGAGGCCTCTGCAGGTGGAAGTCGTACGTCCCGTTAATGTCGTTCCCATCGTCGTCCACTAGGGCGGTGCCGTCGGGTCCGTGAAGGCTTGCCTGCACCCTGTAGACTCCTGTCACGTTTTCGCCGGTGTACCATGGCCGCAGACCCCACAGCGCCGACAGGTTGAAGAATTCATCCGAATAGACGCTCCTCATGGTGCCCGTGTAAAGGTCATCGACGGGCCTTGCAATCTCCTGGCCCGTCGTGGCGTTGACTATGCTCATGACGATGTATCCCTGGATGTCGGTCTCGCCCGTGTTCCTGAGGACGCTGTTGACACTATCTTCCCCGAACACGGTTACATCCGGCTCGTCCGTCGCGAGCTTCCTCACCCTCACGTCGTCCCAGTACGAGACGCTCCCCGAGACGCCGCCGAAGCCTATCTGGTTCATGTACGTGCTTATGCCCGGATTGGCATCGTACGCCACGGCGTCTCCCCCGACAATGTAAGTGACCTTCCCTGTGGACTGCTTGTACCATATCCCGTAATCCTTCCATTCCCCGGACGCGTATGTTTTCCCGGAACTGTAGAAGGAGGATCCATTTAGATACAACACGGAGCCTCCGGATGCCATCAGAAGGGTCATCCTCCTGTTCGGGACCCCTCCGAAGTAGTTCCCGAACACGTTCATGTTGGTCTGGCTCAGGTTGGAACTGACTTCAACAGCGTAGTCTCCGGAGGCCGCGGGCACCGCGTGGTGAAGCTGCTTCCAGTATGTGTCGCTTGACGTGAGCGACTGTATCTTCAGCATCCCGCCCTTGATGCTCCCGTACCCGAAGTCGTCAGTCCAGCCGTTGCCTTCGGTCGCGCTGTCCGCCCTTTCGAAGTCGTCCCCAAAGACGAAGGTGGAGCTTATGTTCTCGACGCTTTGCGCTCCCTGGTTGCCGTAGTAGACGTAGATGGTCTCAGCCGAAGACGCCTCTATGCGCGGGATTCTGACCCATATCTCTGTTTCCTGGCTCCCGCACGAGCTTCCTATCCAGTGCGGCAGCTCGACGAACTCGTCCTCAGTGACGCTCCTGTTACGGTAGAGCACCCTCACGTCCCTGCAATCTTCTCTCATCTTCCCGTCCTCTATCAGCTCCGACGTGTCTATTGTCACGTTGACCTGGTAGTCCGTCAGGTCCCCGCCGGCCGCCGTGACGTTGGCCACCCTCCTGTATTTCCACGAATCGTCCCACCAGCCGTTGGTATCCACGCTGACGTACTCGTTCGGTGCGTAGAAATCCTTCTCGGCAGTCAGCTCCATCGAGGCGTTAGCCCTCAGGTAGAACGCATCCGGCGACGCCGACGTGTCGTTGCCAAACGACGCGCTGTCGTTCGCGTACACGTACCACGAGTAGTCGCCCCAGTCCCAGATGCCCTTCACCAGCCCCCTGTACCCGGTCCCGGAGTAGTGATCCATCTCGACCCACGCCCACGTCCCGTTGGGGTAGCTGACGTTGGCCCTCACCGACGACACCGCCACCCTGGACCACACGTCCGCACTGAGCGTGACGTTGCCTCCGTACCCCTGCACCTGCGGGCTCGCCGACAGGCCCCACACATCGACCTCGTCCTGCACCGTCAGCGACGTTGCATCGTCATAGGACTTCCTCGTGTAGAGCGTCCCTGACCCCGCATACGACACGTTGAGCGTCCCGGCACCAAGAGGCGTGTCCCACGGCACCACGGCGTTGAGCACCGCATATCCGGTCCCGTTCGTCACCGCCGAGCCCAGGAGCTTCCCGGCCAGCCTGAACGACAGGCTCTGCCCTGTGACAGCCGACGAGTTGTCGTAGGCGAGCCTCGCCCACAGCTTCAGCGAGCCGTTCCTGTAGGGGGAGATGGTATCATACGAGACGGACCCGACGCTCGTGCTAGCGTAGATATATATGGTCGCCACGTCCCAGTCCGGCTCTTCCTGATAAGCCTCAGACCTCAGCTCCACCTGGTGCGGCCCAAGCTTGTAGCCGGATGGGATGGCAGCCGTTATGTTGTTCCACATGATGCACGATGGGCACAGCGTCCCGCTGGTGACATTCATGTCACCGGTGGTGTTGGTCCATCCCGCCGGAAGCGTCCAGTTCAGAGATGGCGAGACCTTAGTGACGGTGTCGCTGTTGTTTACCATCCCGCGAAGATCCGTCCCGCCTCCCCTTGTTACCTTGGTCTCGTGCTGGGTTATGTTGACCTTGAGCTTCGTCGGCCCCCTCACGCTCAGGACGCTCTCCTGCTGCCCGTCCCAGGATGCCTGCTCCCCTCCCGGGTTCACGTACCCGACGCTGACGTTGAGGGCGTAGTCGCCCGGCACCGTGTCGGAGTCGGTCGTGACGTTGAACGAAGCCGTGAACGAGCTCCCGGCACCCAGGCTCCCGCCATAGCAGTAACCTTCCGTGCCCTCCTGGCCCTCAATGACGCACACGCACGTCATGTTCGCGTAGCAGGGCATCGTCACGTTCAGCGTCTCCAGGCTCCCCGACCACGGGTTGACGAGCGTCACGTTGTAGACTGCCGACTCGTTCTGCAGCACCTTGGCCGGCAGGAGTGAAGAGCTCATGTTCTGGGGCACGTGATGCAGCATGAAGCCCTGCGTAGCGTCGACCGACGGCGGGCTCCCGCCGCCTTCCCACGTCACGCTCACGTTCCAGCGGTAGCTTCCATAATCGGCGTCATCAGGCACGTCCGATCCCGTGAAATCGGCCTCGCACAGCTCCCCTGTCTGGAGAGTCCCGCAGTACGACGACTTCACGCCGAACCACGGGGCAGGCTCCCCGTCAGGCCCCACGAGCGAGAGCGTGGCGTTCACGCCCCCCGCCGCAGACCCGCCAGTGTTGTTGAGCGTCGCGTTCACCCACCCTATGCCGTCGCCCGTCTCGTACTCGTCAAGCGACTGGGAGTAGCCGTTCTCGTGGGCGAGCGACTCCATGGCCACGTCGGGCACGAGCAGCGTGATAGACGAATAGGAATTGCCGTACGAGTCGTTGTAGTAGAGCGTCTGGTTGTCACCTATGGTGCAGTTCACCGTGTGCAGCCCGCCGTCCACGCCGCTCGTGTTCCACGCATACGTCGCATGACCCGACGCATCTGTGTGGTTGTCCGCTATCTTCCCGCCCTCGTACCAGAACGAGACCTTGTAGCCCTCCACGGGCGTCGAGTAGTTGGCGTCCGTAACAATGCAGCTCAGGCCCACCACCCCGGTCTTCGGGTAGCTCCCGCCCGAAGGCTCCTCAAGGCTCGCGTTCGCCCACCCGTAGACGCTGAAGTAGAACAGGCTTCCGTTGCCATGGTTGCCGCTGCTATCGTTGGCATACACTGTCGCGTTGTACCTTCCCCTTCCCTCGGCCTTGTAGCTGGCGTTATACGTGTTCCCGGAGAGCCATGACATCGACAGGTTGGAATATCCACCTCCCGGCACGCCCACGTACGCCCACGCGGACGACACATCTCCCGAGTTGTCGGTCACAGACGACGTCAGGGACACGGTCCCGTTGACGTTGAGCGAGGCAGGATAGGCGGCACCGCCAGACACGACAGGCGGCGTGACGTCCCCCACGTCCAGGTACATCGTGTCCGTCGTGTTGGACAGCCCGGTCGTGTCGTTTGCCACGAACCTCCACGCTATGGTCTTGAGCTCCATGCTTGCGGGCACCACCCTGCTCGCGTTGGACCATCCGGGGTTGCCTGCGAACGCACCGCTCCCGTTGCCCTGCATGGACCCGGTCACGTTCCACTGCAGCGTCCAGCTGTCGAGCTCCCCGTTGTCCTGCCACAGCGAGTAGAACAGCACGCTGTCCAGCGGCAGCGGCGTCGTGCCGTTGGCACCCGCACCGCTCCACTCCGGGCTGTCCCTGTCGAGGTAGAAGGTGTGGCTCCCGCTGACATTGCCCCCGGTGGAGTTCTTCAGCACGGTCCCGTAGGGGTCGGTCAGGCTCGCGACCACGCTGTAGTAGCCCGTCGGGTAGCTTCCCGTGTCCCACGCGACAGCGTTCCATATGGGTCCCATGTCTATCGAACTCCCCGCCGACAGATTCCTCTTGTTACCAGAAGAGCTGTCGTTCTTCTGCACGGCTATGACGGAGCCGTTGCTCTCATCCCTGACGAACATCAGAAGATAGGCGGAGCTGTTGGTAGTTCCTGTGTTGTCCAGTGTGCCCGTTATGTACACCGACTGACCGCCACCGTACGTGTCCTTGTACGTGGACAGCGAGACGCTGGCGTTGACCGCCACGCTGAAATGGTTGTCGTATGGGGTCTGGTTGGCGTCGCCGAATTCGTCCCTCGACCATATCGAGTAGTTGTATTCTCCTGCCTGCCACGTGTCGCCGAACACGGCCTGCCACGTGTAGCCTCCGACATTCGTCATCTCGACAGAGGTCTCCGTCGAGTCAGGGTACACTATAAAGGCCTTGACTTCCGCCACCCCCGCACTGTCCGTTGCCTCAGACGTTATGGTCATGTTCTGTCCGAATCCCGTAGATTGCGGGTCCGCACTTATGCCATACATGTCGGGCCCTTCGACCTCTATCCTGAAGGCGTATGTGGAGTTCAGCGGCTCCCCGGTGTCGTTTTCCAGAACCTTCCCGGAAGGGTCCGTGAGGGCAACGTATGCATAGTAGTAGCCGTTCTGGCTGTCCGTCGTGTTCCATGGCCCCTGGTTCCAGAGTTCCGACAGGCTGATGTAATCCCCAGCTTCGATATTCCTCAGCTCCCCCATAGTCGCATCGTCCACTATGGTGGAGACGACACTTCCCGTGAGGTTGTCCCTGACTTCCATGAGTATGCATCCCGAGATGTTCGTTTCCCCGCTGTCCAGCATCGCGTTCTCGAAAGTGGACCCCGATGAGACAACAGCCACAGGCTCGGGATACTGATACTTCCTTGCCTGCTTCACCCCGATTATGTTGCTCTCGTCGCCGCCCCCCGTGCTTCCGTCCTCGAACTCGTAGTAGATGAATATCGGCTCCGAGGCCTCGAACCTCGTGCCAGCCAGCATCGTTATGGTTGCCGGGTTGCCCGTGCTGCTGGTGCCGAAGAGCAGCTTGTTCGGCCTCGGCTCCGGGTTGCTCCCGCAGTTGACGCTCTGGTTTTGGACGCTGCCGTCTGGGCTGTAGACCGTCACAAGCGTGTCGGGCTTCGTGCACGCGACAGCCACATACTGGACATCGCCCGGAAGGACGTACTCGGTCCCAAGCTCGCTCTCCGGCAGGTAAGTCGAGGTCTCCGAGCCGTCAGAATCGGCCTGCTGGATGGCCATCACAGGCTTGTCGGCCACTATGTGCAGCGCCTCGCCCACGCCCTGGGAGCTGCTCGTGCCGCCTCCCGAGGTGTACCCGGTCCTGCTTATGGTGGTCGGCCCGCTTGTCGTAGAGCTCGAGTAGTATCTGGTTATGTGGGTGTCGTCGTAGACCGCCGTTATGTATGTGTTTCCGCTAGTCACGCCCCAGAGGTCGGTGCTTGCCGGATAGACCGCAATCGCATCCTGGGTCCCACCGTCATAGTACATGAGGATGGATACGTTGGACTTGAATATTGAGTTCTCGGCCGTCGCGAACGCTATGTCGTAGTTGTTGACGGCGCCCTCGGGTATCGTGAGCGTCTGCGACGGCGAGCTCGCGGAATCCGTGTACACTTCGACGCTCGCGTCGCCGAATGGGGCGTATATGTTCCAGCGCTCCGTTCCCCTGTGGCCGTCGAGCGTGAATTCCTTACCCGCCCAGCTTATGGGAATTATCGTGTCGAGGCCGTTTCCTATCCCCCTGCCCGCGACTGGCTTGTCCACCATTATCGCATCGCCTTGGGACACGCCGCTGAAGGTCGCCACGTCGCTTGCGTTCAGCGTGACGCTCGTGCTCCCTATGGTCACGTGGGTGTCGTCGTAGTAGGCGCTTACGTTCACGGTTGAGTCGTCGTCATGTATTATGTAATATATAGGCTGCTGAATCTCGTAGGAGAACACGTCCTCCTTGCTTGACTCGGACTGCGCACCCTCGTTTCCGCTGTACATGTACATCACCTTGTCGCTTCCGCTTACCTGCGGTACCTGCACCCAGAACGTCGTGTTGCCTCCGCTGATGTTGCACGGCGTCTCGTTCCAGTAGCTTATCTGCTCCCAGGAGCCGGCGGTTTCGTTGTGCCATACGAATCTCACATCCCCGCAGTCAGGCCTCAGCCGTAGCAGGCCGTAAATGGCGGACGTGTTCACGTCAATCTCCACCTGGTATTCCGTGAGCGTGTTTCCGCTGCTTTCCGTGACGTTTATCGCGGTCCTGTACGACCAGTCGCTGTCCCACCACTCGTCGCCGCTGTCAAGGTACACCACCTGGTTGGAGCCGTAAAGTTCCTTCTCCGTCTTTATCGATGCGCTCCCATTAGCCCTCAGGTAGAACGCATCCGGCGACGCCGACGTGTCGTTGCCAAACGACGCGCTGTCGTTCGCGTACACGTACCACGAGTAGTCGCCCCAGTCCCAGATGCCCTTCACCAGCCCCCTGTACCCGGTCCCGGAGTAGTGATCCATCTCGACCCACGCCCACGTCCCGTTGGGGTAGCTGACGTTGGCCCTCACCGACGACACCGCCACCCTGGACCACACGTCCGCACTGAGCGTGACGTTGCCTCCGTACCCCTGCACCTGCGGGCTCGCCGACAGGCCCCACACATCGACCTCGTCCTGCACCGTCAGCGACGTTGCATCGTCATAGGACTTCCTCGTGTAGAGCGTCCCTGACCCCGCATACGACACGTTGAGCGTCCCGGCACCAAGAGGCGTGTCCCACGGCACCACGGCGTTGAGCACCGCATATCCGGTCCCGTTCGTCACCGCCGAGCCCAGGAGCTTCCCGGCCAGCCTGAACGACAGGCTCTGCCCTGTGACAGCCGACGAGTTGTCGTAGGCGAGCCTCGCCCACAGCTTCAGCGAGCCGTTCCTGTAGGGGGAGATGGTATCATACGAGACGGACCCGACGCTCGTGCTAGCGTAGATATATATGGTCGCCACGTCCCAGTCCGGCTCTTCCTGATAAGCCTCAGACCTCAGCTCCACCTGGTGCGGCCCAAGCTTGTAGCCGGATGGGATGGCAGCCGTTATGTTGTTCCACATGATGCACGATGGGCACAGCGTCCCGCTGGTGACATTCATGTCACCGGTGGTGTTGGTCCATCCCGCCGGAAGCGTCCAGTTCAGAGATGGCGAGACCTTAGTGACGGTGTCGCTGTTGTTTACCATCCCGCGAAGATCCGTCCCGCCTCCCCTTGTTACCTTGGTCTCGTGCTGGGTTATGTTGACCTTGAGCTTCGTCGGCCCCCTCACGCTCAGGACGCTCTCCTGCTGCCCGTCCCAGGATGCCTGCTCCCCTCCCGGGTTCACGTACCCGACGCTGACGTTGAGGGCGTAGTCGCCCGGCACCGTGTCGGAGTCGGTCGTGACGTTGAACGAAGCCGTGAACGAGCTCCCGGCACCCAGGCTCCCGCCATAGCAGTAACCTTCCGTGCCCTCCTGGCCCTCAATGACGCACACGCACGTCATGTTCGCGTAGCAGGGCATCGTCACGTTCAGCGTCTCCAGGCTCCCCGACCACGGGTTGACGAGCGTCACGTTGTAGACTGCCGACTCGTTCTGCAGCACCTTGGCCGGCAGGAGTGAAGAGCTCATGTTCTGGGGCACGTGATGCAGCATGAAGCCCTGCGTAGCGTCGACCGACGGCGGGCTCCCGCCGCCTTCCCACGTCACGCTCACGTTCCAGCGGTAGCTTCCATAATCGGCGTCATCAGGCACGTCCGATCCCGTGAAATCGGCCTCGCACAGCTCCCCTGTCTGGAGAGTCCCGCAGTACGACGACTTCACGCCGAACCACGGGGCAGGCTCCCCGTCAGGCCCCACGAGCGAGAGCGTGGCGTTCACGCCCCCCGCCGCAGACCCGCCAGTGTTGTTGAGCGTCGCGTTCACCCACCCTATGCCGTCGCCCGTCTCGTACTCGTCAAGCGACTGGGAGTAGCCGTTCTCGTGGGCGAGCGACTCCATGGCCACGTCGGGCACGAGCAGCGTGATAGACGAATAGGAATTGCCGTACGAGTCGTTGTAGTAGAGCGTCTGGTTGTCACCTATGGTGCAGTTCACCGTGTGCAGCCCGCCGTCCACGCCGCTCGTGTTCCACGCATACGTCGCATGACCCGACGCATCTGTGTGGTTGTCCGCTATCTTCCCGCCCTCGTACCAGAACGAGACCTTGTAGCCCTCCACGGGCGTCGAGTAGTTGGCGTCCGTAACAATGCAGCTCAGGCCCACCACCCCGGTCTTCGGGTAGCTCCCGCCCGAAGGCTCCTCAAGGCTCGCGTTCGCCCACCCGTAGACGCTGAAGTAGAACAGGCTTCCGTTGCCATGGTTGCCGCTGCTATCGTTGGCATACACTGTCGCGTTGTACCTTCCCCTTCCCTCGGCCTTGTAGCTGGCGTTATACGTGTTCCCGGAGAGCCATGACATCGACAGGTTGGAATATCCACCTCCCGGCACGCCCACGTACGCCCACGCGGACGACACATCTCCCGAGTTGTCGGTCACAGACGACGTCAGGGACACGGTCCCGTTGACGTTGAGCGAGGCAGGATAGGCGGCACCGCCAGACACGACAGGCGGCGTGACGTCCCCCACGTCCAGGTACATCGTGTCCGTCGTGTTGGACAGCCCGGTCGTGTCGTTTGCCACGAACCTCCACGCTATGGTCTTGAGCTCCATGCTTGCGGGCACCACCCTGCTCGCGTTGGACCATCCGGGGTTGCCTGCGAACGCACCGCTCCCGTTGCCCTGCATGGACCCGGTCACGTTCCACTGCAGCGTCCAGCTGTCGAGCTCCCCGTTGTCCTGCCACAGCGAGTAGAACAGCACGCTGTCCAGCGGCAGCGGCGTCGTGCCGTTGGCACCCGCACCGCTCCACTCCGGGCTGTCCCTGTCGAGGTAGAAGGTGTGGCTCCCGCTGACATTGCCCCCGGTGGAGTTCTTCAGCACGGTCCCGTAGGGGTCGGTCAGGCTCGCGACCACGCTGTAGTAGCCCGTCGGGTAGCTTCCCGTGTCCCACGGGTTCCCATCCCATATGCTCGCCAGTCCCAGTATGCTAACCGGCTCCACCGTCCTCATGGTTCCTCCGGCTGTGTCGTTTATCTGCGTACCAACAATATCCCCCGTCGATTCCTGCCTGACCTGCATTAGTAGATATCCGGAAACGTTGTACGAGTCCCTGTTCCTTACGTAGTTTGAGACCTCCTCCTCGGTTCCTTTGGAGACATCAGGCAGGCTACCCAATAGGTACATCCTGCCATATATGACGCTCCCGTTATCGGAAGCGAACCATCCCACGGGCTCGGTGCCGTGCGCTCCAGTGAAGCTTGGCGTCTCCTCTATGCTGACATCGAACTGCGCAGGCCCGGCGTTCTGCATCCTTGTGTTGGAGTTGTCGGCGTAACCCGCCTCATCCATGAGGCTGGCCACTATGGACGGCGTGCTTCCGAATCCGGTCGTGAATGTAACGGTCAGCCATGTGGGACCGTCCAAGTCTGGTGCACAGTCGTCCCATCCGGTCTCGAAGTACTCCCCTCCAGTGTATGCACTGTCGGCGACGCCCTCGTCTATCGCAAGGTAGCCCACCGTCTCAGAAACGTGAGTGTCATCGGTCTCCTCCTCGACCTTCATGTCAACGCCGCTTGTTGTGGGTGAGGTGAGCCTCGGATGCGCACCGGCTTCGGTGCCGCCTGACGGGCTGCCTTCGTTGTAGGACTGCAGGTCCGCTATGATGGCGGGGGTCGAACCGAAGTCGAAGGCGAAATTGACGGTCGAGTAGCTGCTGTCTATTGTACCTGTACCAACGTCAGCGCGCAGGCCCCCTATAAGCCAAGTTCCGTTCTTGAGAGCCAGCCAGCCTATGGTCTCCGTCCCGTGCGTCCCGTCAAGCGTCGGATACTCCTCCACGCTCACATCAAAGCCGTCAGCCCTGGTAGCGCCTAGCCTCACGGAAATCTGTGCCGAATCCGCGTACGTCATGGAATCGGCGAACACAATCGGCGGCTGGGCGTACGCGCTGGAGAACACGACCGTGCTGTTCGCGTCACTCGCCTGCACGGTCCCTGATTCGCCGACTATCTCGTATGCGTCTGTCAGCGAGCTATACGAGGGTGCCCCTGCGTTGCCATAGTACATGTATATTGTCTGCTCAGACGAGGGTTCCATGACTGGCACCTTCACCCACACCAGGGTCGAGCTGGTGTTGCACCCGGACTCCACCCAGAACCCCAAGAGGTCGTTATTCGAATCAGTGAACCTGATGTCGTTGCAGGAGCCGTTCATCTTTCCCTGTGACACGAGGCTTGCAGTGTCCACGGTGAGATTCAGCGTGTAGTTTTCTATGTAGTTCCCGGCCGTCTCCGTGACAGTGAGGGGCAGCCTGTACCGCCAGTCGGTGTCAATCCAGCTCTCGCCTCCGTAAAGGAGCACGCTCTCGTCAGGCGAATACTCGTCGCTCACCGTCTTCACGTCCACCGAAACGTTGGCGGGGCGGACTGAGAACGACTCCTCGAAGCCCTCCGTCGAGTTGAAGTTGGCAGACGTGTCCTCTGCCTGAACGAAATAATCGTAGGTCCCGTTCTCCCATGTGCCGTTGAAGTAGTACTCCCAGGTGTCCCCGTAGACGTACTCCATCGGGAACAGCCCATACGAGCCGCTCGGGTACGTCACTCTTACCTTCACGCTGTTGGCGTTGACCGCTATGTTGTCTGTCACGTTCGCCCGCAGGCGGACAGCCGTGCCTAAACCGGACTCATCCGGGCTGGAGACGACTGCGCTTATCTGGGGGTATTCCAGGTCCAGCTCTGACTGCACCTGCAGAGTTATCACGTTCGTCGCGTTGACATTACCCCAGCTGTCGTTGGCATAGAACCTTATTCCTATGACCTTCCCCGCAGAGAAGACAGGTATCTGCATAGTGCGGTTGGACCACCCGGAGAAGCCGCTGAAGCCCTGGACAGTCACGTTCTGCCATGAATTGTCGACCGTGGCGTTCCAGGAGAACGCCCAGGACGAGAGGTTGTAGTCATCCTCCCAGTAAGAGTAGAATCCCACGGAATCCCCAGTGTCCGGCGTCGTGTCGTTTGTCCCGTAAAGCGACCATTCAGGCGCTTGCGGATCCTCGACCAAGAGCGCTCCAGGGAACGAATATGCGATTTCGCTGTTAGACGAGTTGCATCTGGCCCTGACATAGTACTCGCCGGTAGTCGGCGACTGCACAGCGAAGTCGAAGTTCTCTGACGTCTCTCCAGGCTCTATGTCTCCTATGTAATAGTGTGAGACGTTCGATTCGAGCCCCGGAGCCTGGACCTCAGACCATGCGCCGGAGGAGTTTTCCTCGATGACCACATATGCATCAACTATGTTGCGCAGCCCGTCGACCTCCGAGCAGTTCGCCTGGAACACTGCGCTCTGGTTGAACTGTGTCACTGCGAGGCCCACGAAGCCGGACTGCGCCGTGATATTTGGAAGCTTCTCCTGCTGGGGCAGCTCTATGAGCTGCCACTCGTTCCAGTTCTCTTGCCCCGTCCTTGACCGTATGTGCCTGAGGTTCGACGGCGACGTTATGTTGACGTTCCAGAAGGACCTGGGGAATGCGGTTCCCGTGCCGTCGCACGTTGCCGACGTCCAGACGATGCTCCTGTTGACATCCACCGCCGGCGCGAGCGTCTGGTCGAATTCGTACACACCGGTGGTCCCGGAATAGTCGACCGTGCCGTTGTACCTGTTCCCGACGCCGCTCCCGAAGTCAATGACATACCACCTTATGTGCCTGGTCGCACCGCTCGCTCCGGTGGTCCCGGCGCTGTCCTGGTAGAATTCTATGGTGTCGGCATCTGCCAGCCTTCCGGCTATGGCTACCTGGTCCAGGCCGCTGCTGTCCGTTCCTATCTGGAAAAACATCATGCTCTCGTTTATGTCTACTGGTGTTGTCAGGGAAACCTGAAGCGGATTCGGGAGTTCTTCGGTTGTCACGGTGTCGGTTCCGGTCTCGAAGCTGTCGAGCTTGTCAGGGTCGAAGTCCACGGCGACCCACCTAAGCTCTCCGCCGACACCTGCATCGGCCACATCCCTGTCTATCTGTATATATGTAGAGTTCATCGCGTTTCCCCTGAAAAGCGGAGTGTCGAATGACGCGAGGTCCGTCGTGTCCACGGTGGACCATACGAGCACCATTGTGCTCGAGTCGTCCACGGTACCGCCTATGTACTCCTGCAGTGTCAGTCCCGTGGAGGCCGTCCAGTTATAGCCTCCCCTGTATGCGGTGAACTCGTTGTCGAGGGCCTCCACGAGCGTCCAGTCCACGTCAATAGGCTCAGTGGTCCCGTACTTCTGCAGCCTTATGTGGGTGGTGTTGTAGAGGTACACCGTTGCGTGGCAGTTGTCCGGCGTGTCGGCTTGGTTCGTCTGGCCGTTCTCAGCGGAGCAGCTGTAATAGTGCGGCCTCATGACGAAGGCCTTCGAGGTGTCCGAGACCGGCTCTTCCAGCTCCACGTACATGTCAGTCGTTGCCGTTCCCATAGTCGTGTAGCCGTGCTGGACCTTGTACCCGCTGTAGGCCTTCACTATGGCCCTGTAGACATATATGTAATCCGACGCCTCAAGCGTCTCGTGCCCTGCTGATGCGCCGTCGCACGTGACGTTCCATGCATATGAGCCGTCCGGCGAGAACATAGTGCTCGCCTCGTAGAGCCCGGACGTCGCATTGTACGTCATGTTCTCCGGGGATGACCACCCGTCCGTCATGTTGTAGACCACCTCGCAGTAAACACCCGCCGAGCTGATAGGTCCTCCGGTGCTCGCGTTCGTGTAGTTGGCGTAGAAGATTGCCGTCTCGTTAGTCCGTATCTTCTGGGATCCAGCCTTCTCGTCCGCGCTGTCCCATATGGCGAGATTCGCGTTGGCACCAGTCGAATACGATGTGAAGTGGCTGACGCTGAAGGTCAGGTTGCCTCCCGAGTAGGAGTAGACGCTGCACATGCCGGGCGGGCAGGGGGAACCGTCGCGCATTATCAGCGGGGTCTGCCCATATGGAAGGCCGTACATCGAAAGGACGGCCGACTTGTTTAGCCTGGGCTCCCCTCCGCTCTCCACGGTTATGTTGTTGTCATCTATGCTGACAAGGACATTCAGATCCGCTCCTCCGCTGAGGTTCACCGCCTCGCTGAATACTATCTTCCCGCTTGCCGGAATCTCAAGCGTGAAGTTGGTGATATTCCCAGTGTCATCCACTGCCGAGAGGTCCGTGCTGGCGCCACCGAAGACAGAGGCCAGTATCACGTCGAAGCGCCTTACGGGAGCCTGTCCTTTGTTGGAGTAGCCGTCCCAGCATTCCACTGTCCAGTCGTGACTGTCAACGCCGAGCCCAGCTAGGCTGAAACCCATTGTCTGGCTTTCCACAGACCAATTCGTCTGGTTGATGCCGCCGTCGAACACGAGGCTACAGTTGACCACGGACGTCTGGTCGGTGACGTTGTACAGGAAGGCCACATTCCCGTCCTCCGTCCCGCTCAGGTCACCAGGGGAGATGAGCGTGACTGTCGGTGGCTCGATGTCCATCACATGGAAGCATTTCCCTCCCTGCTGCATGGACGCGTTCAGGTTGCCAATAGAGTCATTGGCCCATACCGCCCAGCATATGGTCTCCCCGGCATGCCCAGATGTGGTTATTGTGAAGTTGCTCCACTCAGGCTTCCCGCCGAACGCGTGGATGCTACTGTTCTCCCATGTCCCGCTCTCGTTGGTCCTTAGGACCGCCGAACCGAGGCTGCTGCTTTCGTCGTCCCAGTACGCATGCACGCCGACGCCTTCACCCTCATCCACGCCACCGCTCGAGCCGCCGCCTTCTGACGTGTAATAAGGCGCTTTGGTGTCAATAACGTCGAAGCAGTGTGTTGCCTGCATGGTAGCGTTGGGGTTACCTACGCTGTCATTGGCCCATACCGCCCAGCATATGGTCTCCCCGGCATTCCCCGTCGTGTCTATGCTGAAGTTGGACCACCCGGCGCTGGCCGTGAACTCATGGACGCTCGCGTTCTCGATGCTTCCGGTGGAGTTCTCCCTCAGGATCGCGTATCCGAGGCTGCTGTCCGCATCCTCCCAGTAGACGCTGATGTTCACCGGCATCTCCTCAGGAACCAGCCCCGCCGAATCGTCGCTTTCGTCAAAATAGTATGGAGCGGTGATGTCATTCACACCGAAGCATCCTGCCCCCATCGAAGAGTTCAGGTTACCTACGCTGTCATTGGCCCATACCGCCCAGCATATGGTCTCCCCGGCATTCCCCGTCGTGTCTATGCTGAAGTTGGACCACCCGGGCTTCCCGCTAAATGCGTTGATGCTATCATTGTCCCACGAACCCGACTCGTTCGTTCTGAGCAATGCATAAGCCAGGCCGCTGGCAGCGTCATCCCAATAGGCATGCGCTTCCACCGGTGTGCCCTCGTCAACGTTCCCGGCCGAATCGTCCCCTTCATCCGAGTAGTATGGAGCGGTGATGTCGTTTACAAGGAAACATTCCTGCCCCATGCTCGCATTCAGGTTCCCCAACGAATCATTCGCCCACTGCACCCAGCAGATGCTCTGCCCCGCATGCCCTGACGTGTCAATGCTAAGGTTAGCCCACTCAGGCTTCCCGCCGAACGCGTGGATGCTACTGTTCTCCCAACTCCCGCTCTCGTTCGTCCTGAGAAGGGCACTTCCCAGGCCGCTGCTTTCGTCATCCCAGTACGCTGAAGTCTCTACAGCAACCCCCTCATCGACCGCTCCCGTCGAGTCATCCCCGGCATTCCCAAAGAACGGTCCCCTGATGTCGATGACGTCGAAGCAGACGGCACCCATAGACACGTTCCAGTTTCCAGAGCTGTCATTCGCCCACACCTGCCAGCATATGCTCTCCGATGCATGCCCCGCGGTGGCGATGGTGAAGTTGCTCCAGCCGGGCCCGCCGCCGAAAGCATGCCAACTCTCATTGACATATGTTCCCGTTCTGTTGGTCCTCAACACCGCATGACCCATCCCGCTCACGGAGTCATCCCAGTACACCGCAACGTCGACATCATCTCCCTCGTCTGCCGAGCCTCCTGAGTCGTCCTGCTCGTTCGCATAGTACGGTGGGGTCACGTCGGCCACGTCGAAGCAGTGTTCGGCCATGCTCGCGTTCAGGTTGCCCAGCGTGTCATTCGCCAGCTGCATCCAGCACACCGTCTCCCCCTCATGACCCGTGGTGTCAATGGACATGTTCGCCCATTCCGGCCTGCCGGCGAACATGTGGATACTGGCTTTCTCCCATGAGCCGCTCCCATTGGTCCTCAGCACGGCATAGCCCAACTCGCTGCTTTCGTCGTCCCAAAGTACCGAGGCAATGACGCTTTCGCCCTCATCCACTGAGCCCTCGGCGTCGTCCGCGTCAGCGGCATAGTATGGCGGTTCTGCATCATCCGTCCAGCTTATGTTCATGTCCAGCAGGCTTATAGTCCTGGTGCTGTTCTTGCTGAACATCACCCTGTAGACAAGGCTGCTTCCGGGGGAGAAGCCTGCGCAGCTTCCCTGGTCCACTCCCTGGCCGTTCTCCGCATCGCACCATATGACACCGCCGTCCACGCTTACTTCCACCGTTATGTTGTTGCCCTCATCGGTGTCCTGTTCCGTCCACGTGACGTCTTCTATCCTCTGGATGTCGTCGGTGGTGTTGATGTAGGCCGACGTGAAGTTCCCGGAGCCCGCTGCGGCCTTCAGTGTCTCTTCCAAGACGCTCACAGCTGGTTCCGAAGGGACGTACGCCCTAACCCTTATGTCATCATAATACGCCTGCGTGCCATGCATCATCAGGCCAATCCTTCCAGTGCTGAACTGCGAATAGTTGTGCTCATGCACGTATCCGTCGAAGATTATCCTGATCGTGTCCTGATCCAAGTTGTCGAAAACGTCCACCCTGAGGTCCTGCCACACGTCCCTGTCCACGGTCACATCGGTCCATTCCTGGGCATCTGAACTGTAGCCGTCAGCCACCCACTGCCTGAGCCAGACGCTGTCATCGGGGTCGGACCTGTCATCGAGTATCACGGCATAGTGGTCGGTGTCGTTCTGGAGCCTGAACAGGACGCCGGCAAATCCTCCGGTCGAGCCCCCGCTGGATATGTTTATTCTGGTCTCGAGGGTGTAGTTGCCCCAGCCGGAATCTCCTGCGGACGTCCTCATGTACGATGTGGTGTCAGCTCCCTGATAATAGGTGCCGTCAACCACGTACCAATTACCGTTGTACTCGGTCCAGCCATAGTCGTTGCCGTCATCGAAGTCGTCCCAGAAAAGGTATACTTTGCTCCTGTTGGCCGGGGGGCTACCCGCGTCCGGGTTGCCATAATACACGTAATACGAATCGTCGTAGCCTCCTGACTGGATTCCCTCTTCCAGGCCGAACCATATCTGCGTGTCCGCTGAATCGCAGTCCGTCTCGTTCACCCTGTCCAGTTCCTGGTTCCCCGTCCCATTCCACCACACGACGCGCAGGTCGGAGCAGTCAGACAGAAGCTTGCCGATGCCTGCAAGTATGTTAGTGTCCACGCTAACGTTTACCGAGTATCCGCTCTGGAGGGCAGAGCCGGCGCTGCTGGTGACGTTCAACTGCTTCCTGTACTGCCACGACCCGTTCCACCAGCCGGTCTGCAGGCCGGAGAAACTCACGTTGCCGTCCTGCCATTCCACGCCCGCCGCAGTCATCATGCTCGAGTTGTCAACAAAGGAATCGTAGTAGTTCCTTGACATGTCAATCGTTAAGGAAGCCGACTCGGTCCCGTTGACGTTTCCTGTGGAGTCGTTGGCGAACACATGAAGCACGTAGCTTCCCTCCGCCAGATTCACGTAATTCTCATCTGTCTCCGAGCACGACGTGCACAGCGTCACGTTCTGTCCACCGTCAACGTTGTACCACGACGTGTGGACACTCTCGCTGAAGCTCACATTTATGGCAGGGGTGACATCGTCCAGTGTTCCCCCAGGGGAATTTATCGTCACGCCAGGTGGTGTCCGGTCCAGCGTGAATTCCACGCTGTCCCCACCTATGTTCCCCGAGGAATCGTTCGCATACACCTCCAGGCTGTTCTGCCCCTCCTGCCCGGCTATCTCGGTCCCGTTCTGGCACGCAACCGTCACGTTCCCTTGCCCGTTGAGGTCGTACCAGCATGCATCAGGCACCTCAGATATCGTGAAGTCGAACGACGTGACGTTGTAGTATGTCGCGGCTGCAGGGTACGTTATCGACAGTTCCGGACTCGTGGCGTCCACTCTCAAGCTCCTGTTCGTGGCCGTGAAGTCAGACCTTCCCGATGAGTCATTGCACCACGCCGCCCATTCCCAACTGCCTTCCGGTATGCCCATGACTTCGACAGACCATAGCGCGCCGTTGACCGGGCTCGAGTTGGTCTGGTTGGCGGACCATGTTCCAGTCCAGTCCGACCATAGCTGCATGTATTCCACGTTCCCGTTGTCGGAGCAACTGAGCTCGAAGGTCACCGTTCCCGAGGAGGAGTTCTGGTTGTCTTCCGGGAAAGCCCCGAACGACGCCACGGGGTTCTCTGCGTCCACGTTCACCGTCCTCACAGCGCTCTTCCCAGTGTTCCCTCCGCCGTCCGTGCAGTTGACGT
>CAZTRL010000002.1:30900-52329 GCA_964616715.1 uncultured archaeon
ACCGTCCTCACAGCGCTCTTCCCAGTGTTCCCTCCGCCGTCCGTGCAGTTGACGTACCACCCGCTCGACCCGACCGGCACTGACCCGTTCTGTATGGTCGTCTGCGTATCATTCACGACGCTCGCGTTCGACCCGGACTCCACACCTCCTATGTACAGCACGCATGAAGCAGCCTCCGCCACGCTGTCGGTGAACGAGAACTGGAACCCTATCGCCTGCGTTGATGAGTTGTACCCATCGACGGGCAGGGTCGGGCTGACCTCAGGTGCCGTGTAGTCCAGCGTGAATTCCACGCTGTCCCCACCTATGTTCCCCGAGGAATCGTTCGCATACACCTCCAGGCTGTTCTGCCCCTCCTGCCCGGCTATCTCGGTCCCGTTCTGGCACGCAACCGTCACGTTCCCTTGCCCGTTGAGGTCGTACCAGCATGCATCAGGACTCTTGGAAAGCGAGAAATTGAACTTCGTGACACTATAATACACCTCCTCAAGCGGGTAGCTTATCACGACGTCAATCATGCTCGTATCGACCTCGAAATAGACGGGCCCGGTCGTGTTGATGTTACCTTCGGAGTCGTTGCAGTAGAAGACGACGCCATAGCTGCCGTCACTGACGGACTCGTCTACCGCCCAGAAGTTTTCGTCGTCAATCCCTGCCATGCTGACGTTACCCATGCCGTTTAGCGAGTACGTGCACCAGTCCCCCTTCTCTCCAGACTGCAGAGAAACGTTGAAGTATACCGTGCTGAATCCGTAGGTCGAGTTCTCAGGGGACACTACGCTGATTTCCGGCTCCGTCACGTCGGCCACCCAGAAACAATGTTCCGCCATGCTCGCATTGAGGTTTCCCATTGAATCGTTGGCCCACTGGACCCAGCATATGGTCTCCCTCTCGCGGCCAGAGGTGGCTATGCTGAAGTTAGCCCACTCAGGCCTTCCCGAGAACAGGTGCCAGCTCCTGTTATCCCAACTCCCGGTCTCGTTGCTCCTAAGAACCGCAGAGCCGAGGCCGCTGATTTCGTCGTCCCAGTAGACTGCGGCTTCCACTGTATCCCCTTCCCCGGCGGAGCCTGATGAATTGTCAGCGTCGACCGCATAATACGGCGGTTCGAAATCGTCCGCCCAGCTTATGTTGATGTCCAGCAGGCTTATGGCACTGCTGCCGTCACCCCGGAAGACGACCCTGTACACAAGGCTGCTTCCAGCGGAGAAGCCCGTGCAGCTTCCCTGGTCCACTCCCTGGCCGTTCTCCGCATCGCACCACGTGACACCACCATCGACGCTGACTCCGACGGTTATGTTATTGTCCGAATCAGTGCTGTTTTCGGTCCACGAGACCTCCGTGAGGGAAGACATGACGTCGGTCGTGTTGGAAGGGACAGACGTGAAGTTACCCGAGCCCCCGACCATCCCATTGTCCTCACTTCCTTCCGATACGCTTGGCTCGCTTATGACCAGTAGCCTTATCTTCACGTCATCCCACATGATTGGTGCGCTGTAACCCAGTATGCCCATGCCCCGGCCGGTAGGCCAGTACACGTCTCCTGAGAAGTCTATGTATCTGGTGCCCTCCCTGAACATCTGGACGTGGTTGCCCACTGCCCTGACCTCATAGCTATACCACACATCGGGGCTGTACACTGTGCTGTCGGTGACTATGGATGCGTAGCTGCTGTTCCATCTCCTCAACATGAGAGTGTCGGTGGCGTCCCTGAGGTCGGAGACCAGTCCCAGATGCTGGTCATCGGTAGTCCCCTGCCTCCTGAAAAGTATTCCTCCGAAGGGTATCGGGCCACCTCCCGGATTTGCCATGTACATGTCGAAACTGATTGACGAGTTCTCCCATGCCGCGCCGTTCTCCGTGACCCATATCCTGTCGTATCCGGCTACTGTGTCCTCTGCGCGGAGCACCCGGTTGCTTCCGTCAAGCTCCACGTCGAAGGCGCCGCTTCCCCCGAGCGTCCAGCGCGACGGCTGCAGTCCGATCGTCTCGCCCTCGAAGTCCTCCCAGAACTGGTATACCCAGTTCCTGTCTTCAGGCGGGCTGCCCGCGTCCGGGTTGCCGTAGTAGACGGTGTAATTTCCGTCCCATCCTCCCGCGGGAATGTCTTCCTTGAGCATGAACCATATCTCCGTCTGCGGGGAGCCGCAGTCCGTCTCGTTCACCCTGTCGAGCTCCACATAGCCGCTGCCGTTATTCCATACTATCCTGAGGTCCGAGCAGTCCGAAAGCATCTTCCCTTCCGAGACCAAGGACGCCGTGTCAGCGCTGTAGTTCACCGAGTATCCCGCAACAACTGTCGAGCTGTCGGTATTCGTGACGTTGAGCGCCTTCCTGTAGCCCCATGAGTCGTTCCACCAGTCCGTGACCCTGCTGCCTTTATAGACGACTTTCCCGTATTCCCATTGGGCATCGCTTATGTCTCCAATGCCGGACGTGTCGTTGAAGTCCTCGTAGTAGTTGCCAGCCATGTCTATCGTGAATGTGGAGGATTCCGAGCCCATGTTCCCAAGCGAATCGTTCGAGAAGACGTAGAGAGTGTGGCCACCCTCGGCAAGGTTCAGGTATACTTCATCCACCGATGAGCACGACGTGCACAGCGTCACGTTCTTCCCGCCGTCTATCGCGTACCATGCGCTGTCCACCGTCTCCCCGAAGCTTACGTTGACCAATGGCGTCGCATCGGCAATCGTCCCCGACGGCGAGTATATTGTCACGTCCGGAGGCGACGTGTCTATGGTGAGAGTGTAGTTCATGTTCCCCCAGTCGCTGAGGCCCTCCTTGTCATAGCCGAAGCAGTTCCAGCTGTATGTCCCGTCCTCGCTTATAGTCCTGATGAAGGTGGTGGAATTGGCCACACCAGAGACATCCTTCGTCTCTTTTGCCTGCCAGGCCCCCTCCCAGTCGCCGTAAAGTGTCACGTTCACCATGCCGTTCGACGCAGTAGCGCTGCAGTTGAAAGTCACAAGAGATTCGGACGTCACGTTCCCATTCTCTGGTGCCACCTGTCCGACCTCCACACCCGAAATCTCTTCCGTGCCCAGCGTGGCGGAGGGCTCGTTCTCCGTGTAGAGCCTGACCTGTACGTCGTCCCACTGGCCGCTCTTGTACGCGCCTATTCCGTAGTATCCCGATGTGTATGTCGGGTCATTCACCGACAGACTCCCCCAGTACGCCATGCTCTCGTTCCAGACGGTCGCATTTATGTCCCCGTTCTCGCCCCAGTAGGCCCTCACGTAGTACCACTTGTATTTCTCCACGGTATGCTCTGTCGACGTGGCGAGCACCGACCCGCTGGAGTAGCTCTCCCTTATCTGCATGTCCGCAGACCCTCCGCTGGCGGAGCGCCAGTCGAGGACGACCTGATAGCCGTCCTGCTCGTCGGCGGGGCTCATTCCGAAGCACAGGCCCGGCAGGTCGGCGTTGCTGCCATCGCCGTGGGAATACACCCAGCCCTCGATGACCATGCCCCTCGGAAGATTATCGGGCTTCACCGCGCGCAGGTAGCTGCCCCCACCGTTGCCCTCGAGGCCGTAGTTCCCGTTCTTCGCCGAGACCGCCGTCACGCTCGGGTTCAGCGTCCCGTCGGTGAACGGATGCGCCTGATCCTCGAAATCCTCCCACAGGTAGTAGACGTTACTCCTGTTATCCGGCGGGCTCCCGGCGCCCGGGTCGCCGTAGTACAGCGTATAGTTGGCGTTCCATCCTCCGGCCGGGATGTCCTCCTGCAGCCTGAACCATATCTGGGTTCCCGCTGAATTGCACGACGTCCCGTTGGTCCTGTCCAGCTCTATGTTGTCCGTCCCGTTCCACCATACTATCCTGAGGTCCGAGCAGTCCGAAAGCATCTTCCCTTCCGAGACCAGCGGTTGCGTGTCGAGAGTCAGGTTTATGGAGTAGCCAGCGCTCAGAGCGCTGGCCTGGTCGTTGTCCGTTACGTTTATGCTCTTCCTGTAGCTCCATGAATAGTCCCACCACGGGATCTCAGCCTCGTTGTGGGCGTACGCGACATCATCCCCGAACCTGAATTCCAGCGTGTGCTTCCCCGAGCTGAGGACCTTGCTCACCTCGTAGCCCGTCCCGTTGCACGAATAGTCACCGATGAACGCCGTCCCGTCAGTCCATTCGTATGGGACACTCTCGTTGCCGCACCTCACCTCGAGGAACGTGAGGTCCCCTCCGCTTCCGCTGTCGCTCCACGACGTCCCGTTGGTGGCTCTTATGCTGAGGTTCGCGGTACCCTCAGCCTCGAACCTGACGGTCCAGTTACCGCCCACGGTAGGATATGACTGCACGTCTATCACCTCTATGCCGGCCCCCGCGTACGCGCTGAACCCGTCCACAGCGAATATGACATGCGTGCCGTTGTCGGTGAATGGTATGTCAGTCACCTCCCACTGACCGTTGCATGAGAACGATTCGAAGTCCCAGTCCCCGCATCTGGCTATGGCGTCCACCCTTCCTTCCTTCGGCAGGGCTATCTCTGCCAGTTCCATCCCTTCCGCTTCCGCCGCAACCGCTTCGGTCCTGAATGCCATGCCTTTGATTCTTGCATGCGCCCTTCCGGTCTGGACGTTCGTTATGCCAGAGACGTTCCCGACACCTAGGAACCTCACCTTTCCAGTTTCCCTGCGGGCGGTTTCGAAATCCATGTCAATGTCATACCTTCCGGAGACGTTTCTCACGGACACGAACCTGACATTTCCCGAGAACCTCTTCCCGGCCACTCTTGCCGAAAGCTCATAGAGCCGGCTTTCCATAGCGACGCTTTCAGCGGCGGCTCCGCGGGAACCCAGTTCCCCGCTCGCGTTCGTCGCATTCGCGCTTTCCTTCCCCGGAGCCATTGTGGCATTTTCTCCTGTGGCTCCCTCAGGCTCCCTCGCGGGCTCTACTATGTATATTATATCATCTATGAGGACCTCGACGCCCTCGTCCGCCTCCGCATATATTGTGAAGCTCCCGTTGGCCGGCGGCATGGCGCACGTTTCGGCGCATTCCTCGACGAGAACCTCTGCACCGGCCTCATCCTGGGCCACGGAACCATTCGTTCCCATCAGGCTCCCGTTGGGCAGAACAGACACGTCCACACTCGCGTTGCTCACGTTTGCAACCGTTGCGGGTTCCTCGGCAGCGGCGTCTTCTGCCATTTCCGTGGCGTTTGAACCCTCACCTGCCCCGTACATGCTCATGTTCCGGGACTCCTCCTCCACTAGCGTCAGGTTCCCATCACCTATGACCATTCCCGCAGGCGGCAGGATGCTCTCCTGCGCGGCCTCCGCGGACCGTTCGTATAACAGATACGTCCCCTCGCTGCTCTTCAGGTATATCCTGACGTTTCCCTCCCCCCTTATGCTGCCGTTGACAGACACGGATGATACCATGCCTCCGCCTTCCGGCGCCCATTCGTAGGATGAGCCTCCCGCGAGCGTCACTCCCAGCCTTTCCGAACGGATGTCCTGCCCGCCTATGAGCATGCCGCTGAAAGTCACGCCAAGAACTACCGACGAGACCGCGAGGATGAATGCCGCAAGCCTGATGACACCGAACGTTTTTGCATGGCCGGGCCTGCTGCCATGCGCGGGCGGCTTCGTGCCAAGGTATCTTGTCATCACCTTGTCTCCGACCCTGTAGTTCTCGTAGTAGTACGGGCCAAAAATCTTGCCGTTCCTCTTTATGTACTTCTTGTGGACCAAGCAATTCCACCTGTTAACCTACGGGCTCCAGGATGTCGGTTTTGAATAGCGCAAATCCAGTTAACCTACATTATATTATTGTTGAAACTGCTTATTAGTGTGCTGAGAAAACAGGCATTGCGGACAGCTCACGCGTCAACGCCGAAGACTTCCTGCTCGGGGTATATCTCGACGCCCTTCCCCTCGAGTATCTGCATGGCGACAATCTTCTTCTCGTGCTTTGTGCCCCTCATCTTCAGGACCTCGAGACCGTTCTCGCGGACGTTTCCCCTTCTTATGTTGTAGAGGACTATGACGCCGTCTGCCAGGAACTCCTCCACCCCGGTGGGGCTGTAGACCTTGGGATCCTGGTTGGTCTCCGATATGAGGAACGTGGTGACCTTCTGGCTCTCGAAGAACCTGAAGAGCTGCTCTATGTAGAGCCTGTACGTCTCCCCCTTGCCGTAGAATGCCGACGCTATCGCGGTGAGCGAATCGACGACTATGATATCCGGCTTGAAATTGTCGGGGAGTATGAGCGGCTTGACCTCTATCATCAGGTCGCCGGACTGCTTTGCGAGGAGCGCATCTATAGACCTCGTTATGTCGAAGAGGTTGAACCTCTTCATCATGATGTTTTCCGAGACCTTTCCAAAGTCCCAGCCGAACTTCTTCATGTGGCCCCTCAGCTTTTCCTCCGACTCCTCGAAGGACATGTAGAAGCACTTCTTCCCCTTCAGCGCGGAGTTGTACATTATCTGGAGTGTGAGCAGCGTCTTGCCAGAGCCAGCACCGCCCGCTATGAGAACCGAGCTGCCTGAAGGCATCCCGTCACGGAAAAGGCCATCGAGTCCGGCTATCCCGGTCCTCATATATTCCTCGCTCTTCCTGCCGTGCGGCTTGCTTCCCGCCGCAGAGCCCTTCTTTTCGGCCTTTCCTGCCTTCTTTGCTCCCTTCACGACCTTTTCGGCCATAATCAGTATTTATTCTCCCGCTATTTAAAATTAATCAAAAAATAGGCAAAAGGAAGAAAAGTTTAAATATTTTAAGCTGAGAATTAAACTATGGCCGAGATAAAGTCCATAGACATGGAGAACGGCAAAATAGAGGTAAAGCTCTCGATAACGCCTGAGGAGTACAAGATACTGAAGCATCACATGACCGATCTCGTGGTCTTCCCCTCCCACAAGGACTCCATGAAGCACCTGCTCACCACCGGCAGGCTGGGCAACAGCAACAGGATAATGCTCCCGAAGAAGGTGCTCGAGAGCTACGGCATATTTTCCCTTGACAAGAAGGTGCCCACGAACATATTCATAGTCAACGACGATGCCTACCTTCTTATCAGGATAAAGAAATCAGAGTTCGGGATACCGAAATTCGAGGAGGATTGATTCACATGGCAGTCATGACAGGAATAAAGAAGCTGGACGGCATACTCTCAGGCGGGTTCCCGCAGAACTCCGTCGTGCTACTCTCCGGAGGCCCCGGCACGGGCAAGACCCTTCTTTCGATGAACTTCCTCATGGAAGGCGCCAGGAAGAAGGAGAGATGCTGCTACATAACGCTGAACGAGGAGAAGGAAGAGATACTCAAGGCGTGCTCCGGCATAAAGTCGCTTTCCGACGTCACCAAGTACGTCGACAAGAACCTGGCCATAGAGTACATACCCATGGGAAGGAGCAACATAAACATAAAGAGGTTCATGGACATAATCTCCAACTACCCGAAGGTGGACAGGATAGTCATAGACAACGTCAACAAGCTGCTCATGTTCTCGACGAGCAAGACCGAGTACAGGTCGTATCTGGTGGAGCTCGTCAGAAAGCTCAAGGACACCCAGTGCTCGCTCCTGATATGCGAGACCACGGACGAGGCAAACCTGGACTCCGGGGGCTACGAGTCCTTCGAGTGCGACGGCGTGGTACAGCTACTTTTCATGGACCTCGAGGAGAAGCCCATGAGGTCGCTCATCGTGCACAAGATGAGGTATACCAGCTTCAGCCCGAGGATACCCCACGAGGTCAAGCTGGACGCCAGCGGCATAAGCCTCAGCGAGACCAAGGTAATCTGAAAGCGTCACTAGGCGATGACGCCTTCCATCCTCGATACGCCCTCCCCTATCTCATCCACAGGAGCCGCGAAACTCATCCTCAGATGCCCCGCGTAGTCCCCGTGGAAGAGGGTGCCTGGCATGGTCAACACACCCGCCTTGAGAAAGAGGCCGAAGGCTTCCTCGTCCTTCCCGAACTCGCTTATCTCCGGGAACACATAGAAAGCTCCCCGCGGCTCCACATGGGGCAGCCCGAGCGACTCCAGCCCGGACAGGAGAGCCTCCCTCCTCTCCGAGAACCTCTCCCTCATGACACGAGGGAACTTCATGTCCCGGAGGGCGGCGAGGGCGGCCTTCTGCGCTGGCCTGCTGGTGCATGTTGACACGCAGAGCTTGAGCTTTACCATGTGCCTTATGAGCTCCCGGCAGGCGTGAACGTAGCCCACCCTGTAGCCGCACATGCAGTACGTCTTCGAGAACGAGTTGACCGTTATCACATTCTCCGGCCTAGATGCCAGGGACGCCAGGGGGCTGTGCCCCTCGCCGTATGTGTAGTTCTCGTAGACCTCATCCGAGAGTATGAACCCGCCGAATATCTCCGAGAACGCCCTGAGTTCCCCCTTCCTGAGGACCGTGCCCGTCGGGTTGTGCGGGGAGTTTATGAGAAGCATCGCCGTGCGCCTGCCGACCATCTCCTGGAACCTGTCCATCGCCGGGCGGAAGCCCTCCCCGAACTCCAGCTTCAGGCTCACGGGTCTCCCCCCGCAATACCTCACCATCGGCGCCATTATGGGATAGCTGGGCTCGAGTATGACGACCTCGTCGCCCCTGTTCACTATCGACATGATGCTGAAGGCTATCGCCTCGCTCGCCCCGCCAGTGACCATGATCTGGTCGGGCGGCGCGTCGATGCCGTTGGCCTTTTTCATCTTCGCCGAGAGCGCCTCCCTGAGTTCCTGCATGCCCTGCACAGGGGCGTACCTGCTTCCCGACTTCTCCCTGAGCGCAGAGGAATACGCCTCTATGACAGCGGCAGACGGCTGGTCCCTCGGCTCGCCTATCGAGAGGTCGATGACATCCCCGCGGTCCATCCCGAAATACGACGTCGCCCCGGAAAAGCTTATCCTCTTCACGCCGTCGCTGAAGGACATCGGTCCACAATTATTGTATTGCATCGACCCAATATAAGATTTAAACAACTCGGGGAATTATTTAAACATGAAGTTCGCCGAGTCCATAAGGAGGAACATACTAGAGACGACTGGCGGCCGAATCATAAACAAATTCAAGGTAAAGAGCCGCAGGACGACCATGTTCTTCGAGGACATACTGGCGCAGTACGTCAGGGAGTGCGAGGCACAAGGACACTCCCTGGAGATGAGGGAGGTTGGCCTTGAGTGGGGGGCGCTCGGGACCAAGCAGCTGGGAAAGCTCGGCATGTTCCAGAGCATAAGGCTCCTCAATCACGTGATGAATAGCGTCTGGTCCAGCCTGGGCCTTGTCCGCGACTTCAGTGTGAAGAAGAATGGCGACGACGTGACAATCACCACTAGGGACGAGTTCATAACGCGCGTGATAGGAAAGAACGATTTCATGGCAGGCTTCTTCGCAGGCTGCATAATGACGTATACAGGGAAGAGGGTCGAGTACATCGACTCCGGCCCGCGCTCCGGGTGCTTCGTCTACCGCTACTCACTCGGGAAGAACACCGCGCAGGCGAGGGGCAAGAACAAGGATGTCTACAACAAGCTAAACCAGTCCGGCCGCACCCACGGGCTGTCCCTGAAGCAGGCGATACAGAAGAGAATATTCACTGTCAGTGGCAATCGCGTGTATTTCAGGGGGAAGTCCATGATACCCGTGGAGAACACGGTATTCCACATAATAGGCAGGAAGGGTATGTGCATGGACAAGATTCCGGCCATAACAGCTGGCTTCTTCAGAGGCCTGCTTTCCGCGGGCTCTACGACGGAGAAGAGGCTGCGGCTTCTGAAGACAATACTCCAGTCAACGGGCTGGTGCGACATCGTCATGACGAAGACCGGAGAAAATCTCTCCATGCACATCACGGGCCTCCCGACGGGCCTGCAGGAGGACGAAGACAATTGGTCCTTTCTGATTGGTGTGATAGAGGGCTACGTCTCGCTGCTCGGGAAGCGGGCCAAGCTCGCGTCTTCGGGCGCCACACGGAGAGAGATAGTCATGCGCTTCACGGGGGTTGCCTGAATGGAAGAAAGAAAGCCGCGATGGCTCTACGACGAGGGAAAGCATGCAGGCATGGACTACACGGAGACCTCGAACGCGGAGGCCTACAGCGGCAAGGTCGCCAGTGTAAGGGACGTGAGTGCGGAGAACGACGAGATAATATCTAGGATAAAGCGCCCGGGGTTCAGGGCCGTCGTTGATGTCGGCTGCGGCACAGGCGAATTCTCCATAGCCGCGTCCAGCAGCTTCGAGAGGGTCCACGCCGTCGACATATCACGGGCGATGATAGACATAGCGCGCAGGAAGGCTAACTCTCTGGGCATAGAAAACATCACGTTCCACAATTCCGGCTTCCTCACATACGAGCATGAAGGAGATCCACCCGATGCGATTGTCACGCAGTTCGCCCTACACCACCTCCCCGATTTCTGGAAGTCCGTTGCCCTCAGGCGCATGGCTTCCATGATGAGACCCGGGGGTCTTCTCTTCATCAGAGACATATCGTACTCATTCGATCCCTACCGCTATCAGTCGTTCCTCGACGGCCTCCTGGCCCACGCGGAGAAGATTGGCGGTGCATCCTTCGCGAATGATATAGAAGTCTCGGTGAAGAGCGAGTACGTGACGATGTCGTGGATACTTGAAAGGATTATAGAGGAATCGGGCTTCTCCATAGAGGAGAAGAAATACGAGAATCCATTCACCGCAGCATATCTATGCAAAAAGAAGGACTGACAGGAAGTACGCATACGGAGTCAGGAACTCCACAAGGATGTAGTTGCTCCTCTCCTTTCTTGTTATCTTCCCGCTCCTTATCCTGCTCACGTTAAGGGCCTTTGAGGCGAGGTTAACGGCCCACACCGGCAGGAGCAGGGGATTCGAGGCCGTCAGGACCAGAAGGGCCGCGGAGGAGCCGGCACCGAACATTATGGTCACGAGCGACGAGACCCTCCTTCCCATGGAGAGGAAGAGGTTCGCGGTGTCTTTTCCGTCCGTGGAGTCCTTCTGGCATAGTATGTACACGTACTGGAAGAACGCGAACGCCGAGAGTGCCGCTGCCGCCTGCGTCAGTCCGCCTTCCAGCGTCATGCTTAGCGTGGGTATTGCGATTGCCCACACAGTCCCTCCCAGCATGTAGGTGAACAAACTGAACCTCTTCAGCCTGACTGAAGGGTGCGAATAGGCGAATCCCAGCAGCAGGCACCACATTCCGGGGATGAGCATCGCAGGCACGAACGCGAGGACCAGCAGACCCGCCAGGGCGAGCGCAACCGAGGCGGCTTTCATCCCGCCCACGGAGACCGAGCCGCTCAGTATGAGCTTGTCGGCCCTCCTGTTCCTGGCGTCCTCGTGCGTGTCGTAGCAGTCGTTGTAGCAGTCACCAAAGAGGTGTATAAGGAAGAGGCCGACGGCAGACAGCAGTATCTCCTTGCCGAAACCGCCGCTCACGAAGGAGAACATCAGCATGAACCCAAGGGCCGTGCCGAGTGACGGTCTGGTCCTCCTGTACACCAGCCAGGGAATGCGGCTCATGCCTTCACGGGCTCCCTTGCCTTCCCGGCGTTCATCCTCTTCACGATGCTTAGCAGCCACTCTATCTCCCCGGTCCCCGGCCTGCTGTCTGTCGACCCCTGCAGCAGCACGCTCTCTATGGCCTTCCTGCCGCTGTGCTTTCCCAGGCATATCCTCCGTTCGTTCCCCACCGACGCGGGGTCGAAGGCCTCGTAGGTGGCCGGGTTCTTGAGGACGCCGTCGACATGCACCCCGGACTCGTGGGCGAACGCGTTCTTCCCCACCACGGGCTTGTGCGGCTGCAGCTTCACCCCCGACGCCTTCTGCACGGTGTCGCAGATGTCCTTGAGCATCCCGTACCTCACGTCGAGCTCCATCCCGTGGAGGTGGCGAAGGCAGAGGCACACCTCCTCCAGGGCGGCGTTTCCCGCCCTCTCGCCTATGCCGGTGAAAGTCCCCGACACGTAGTCGGCCCCCGACACCGCGGCCTCCACGGTGTTCGCAGTCGCTAGGCCGAAGTCGTTGTGGGCATGGAATCCTATCCTGCAGGAGAACTTCCTCTTCAGGTATCTTATCATGTTCCCCGTCGACTTCGGCGTGAGGTGGCCTACCGTGTCCGCGACGAAGAAGGACTCCACCTTCCCCTGTATCTCCCCGACGAACTCCCCGAAGTAGCCGAAGTCCGCCCTGGTCGAGTCCTCGCCGGCGAAGTCCACGAGCACGCCGTGGGACCTCGCGTAGTCTATCATCTCGCAGCTCCTCCTGAGGTTCTCCTCCCGGTCTATGCGAAGCTTCTCCTTTATGTGCATGTCGGAGAGCGGGGAGAATATGGTGACCCTGGAGGCCCCCGCGCTTATGGCGAGGTCTATGTCCCCCGCCTTCGCCCGGCATGTGGGGGAGACCGAGTTTCCGTACTGCGAGCAGAGCTCGCGGGTCAGCCTGAACTCCTCCTCTGAGACCACCGGCATGACGTCAATGAGCCCCGCGCCGAACTCCATGATCTTCGTGGCGAGCTTAAGCTTGTCCTCCTTCCTGAACGCCACGCCCGCCATCTGCTCGCCGTCCCTCAGCGTCGTGTCGTGTATCCCGGGAACCGAAGAAGCCATGTTTTAATAATTAAGGATATTATTTATATCTTTTAGAAAAAAAGATAAACAAAATACCCAAAAAACTATGTTTAAACAACGCTTATAAGCATCATGCCCAATAAGTTACTTGTGGAATAAAATGCACCAGGATTTTCTCAAGGACATGACAGAAAGCCAGTTCATCCTCGTCCTCCTTGACGAGGGGCACTACCTCTCAAAGCTCCAGGAGCTCATAAGCTCGGTCGAGACGGCGGGCACCAGGATATGCTATCTCTGCCTTAGCAAACCCTACAAGGACACGGTCGAGGAGCTCCGCTCCGAGGGCATAGACACCGGCGATTTCTTCTTCATAGACGTCCTCAGCTCGCACTACGGCCCGCCCACGCCTGCCGAGGACTGCAAGTTCATCTCTTCCCCGAGCGACCTCGACGAGATACGCTCCGCCATAATAGACTCCGTCGAGAGGAGGAACTGCAGCGCGATAGTCTTCGATACCATCTCGACGCTTCTCATATACCAGCAGACCTCCTCCATAGTGAGCTTCGCTAACAACCTGATATCAGAGAAGAGACAGGAGAACACGAAAAAGCTCTTCATAATACTGAAGGACGAGACCACCGCCGTCACCGACCTCGATGTGCTCACAAAAGACCTGGAGCTTTTCGCGGACAAGAAGATAGACATGACGTCTGGAAAAGATTTTAATAGCGGAGGCTAATTATAGTTATGCGCAAGATCATGGCCGTCGACGACGAGGACAGCATACTTGAGCTTCTCAGGGCGGTCCTGGAATCCGCGGGCTACGGCGTCGTGACCGCAAGCAGCGGCGAGGAGGCCATCCGCAAGCTCGCGACGGAGAAGCCGGACCTCATACTTCTTGACATGATGATGCCAGGAATGAGCGGCAGGGAGACGTGCGAGAAGATAAGGGCCGACCCGAAGAACAAGGACGTCAAGGTGGCGTTCGTCACGGTCGCGAAGTTCTCTGAGGCAGGCAAGGGCAAGCTGAAGGACATGGGAGTCCTCGACTACATAACAAAGCCCTTCGACAACGACGACCTCCTCGCGAGGGTAAAGAAGATGCTCTCCGCGTGATTTCCCGGCGGCTACCCGGGCGCATTTATGCCGTTCTTCCTGAGCGTTTCCTCAAGCAGCAATATCCTCTTCTTCAGGTCCACCATCCGTAGCTCCCTTCCTATGGACAGCCTGTTTATCTTTTCCAGCTCCTCCGTCCTCTTCTCTATCTCCATCTCGCTTTCCATCCTCTCGCTTATGTCCCTCACGGAAGCCAGTATCATATCCTCCCCCCTTATCACGACCTTCTTCAGCGTGGCCTCGGTCCAGAAAATCCTTCCCTTCATGTCCCTGGACTTCCAGTTGAAGCGCTGCGGGGACTTAAGCGCCTTCCTTATCCGCGCCGCGGCAGCCTCCTGGGTATATCCATCATCATTCGCGCTGACATCAGATATTGAGATATTCTTTGCATCCTCCTTCGTGATCCCGAACATCTCGCAGGCCTTCCTGTTGACCTCCAGTATCCTTACCGTCCTTGCGTCAAGAAGGAACATGCCGTCGTTTGAGCCGTCGAATATGGACCTGAACGTCTCCTCCGACCTCCTGAGCTCCTGCTGCATGCTCTCCTGCTGCGTAAGGTCATTGTAGACTGCCACGACCTCCCCTTTCGGAAGCCTGAATACGTAGTTGCTGACCCACTGCGTTATCCTCTTGTCCCTGTACTGCGTCAGCGGGTGATGGGCGGGCTTGCCGGTCTTCCACACTTTCCTCAGCACATCCAGAAGCCCCATGCTCTTCACGGAGGGGAAAACCTCCGTTACACTCTTTCCGAGTATGTCCTTCTCCTTCACGCGGCTGTACCTTTCGCCGATAGCATTGATGCTCTTGAAGATGAAGTCCCTGCCGCCGTCCACCGCAGCGTACACGGCCACGCCGCTGTCCAGCCCTTCTATTATGTCGCTGAACACTATGCCTTTACCCCCGCCAGGCACATCCCCGTTCCTGCTACTGCCTGTACCGGATCCCATAAGAAAACCTTCAAGACGCTTCCACGACCTTGTCGACGAACATGGTGAGGTCCTTGAGCATGGATGTGTCCACGTCCTCCTTAAGGATAACGAAGGCTGCGCTGAGCTTGCCTTCCCTGCATGTCAGGATGAGGCTGTGCACGAACTTCAGGACAGCCACCGACTTCTCGTAGACCATGAGCGCCGATATGGAGTCGAGTATCGCGAAGTCTACCTTCTCCTCGCTTATGGCCTTCTTGACGGCTATGGATATCTCGGTGAACGCCCTAGGGGAGGAGACGAACGCGACCCCCGCCTTCGCCTGCGGGGGCTTTATGGTGCTCGTCACGCAGTCCACGTAGAACATCTTTCCCGCGTCGGCCACGCCTATCTTCTGCGCGACGCTCTCATACGGGTCGTTGAGGGTCACGTAGCAGACCTTCTTGAACCTGGAGACTGAGAACTTCCCGATGTCCTTGAGCCCCTCCCTGTAGTCCTTGCTGCCGAGGGATACGAGAAGGATCTTGTTCTCCTTCAGTTCGCTTTCAAGCTTCTTCCCGAGACTCCCAGCCATATGAATAATAACCTGCCGTTCTTAATATAACCTCTTCATTTACCTCTTTTGGACAGCTTCTCGGACGCAATCCTCTCCGTAACGTCCGCAAGGTCCTTCCTGTACTTCTCCATCCTGGACCTGTAACTGCCATCGCTCATGATTCCCCTGCGGAAGTAGTCCTCCTGCAGCTTTGCCATGGAATCCCTTATCTCCTCCCTTTCCTTCTCCATGCGCGAGAGGTACCTCTTCTTCCTTGTCTTCCGCAGCCTCGCTCCGACGATGACGCAGGCCACTGCCGTCACTGCGAGGAACCCCGCCACCGCGGCGGTGTTGTCCTTCACGTAGCCGTAGATGCCGCCCAGCACGTCCGTCCTCGCCGCCCTCTCAAGCGCGGCGTTCCTCTCCTTCTCGTCGAGCTGGTCGAGCGCCGCGGTCAGCTTCGTCTCCGCATCCTCGTAGTTCTCGCCTTCGAAGAGCGCCAGCGCGTCCGAGAACATCTCCCGCTGGGGCGTCGTGTCCAGCCCCTGGGCGGAGATGTCGTGTATCCTGACCTCCACCTCGTCCAGCAGGTCGTAGACGAGCACCGCCTTCTGCTTTATGACCTTGACGTACCTGGCCGTAGTGAGCGCCAGCGAGTAGTCCCCCCTCCCGAATGCTATCCTGGCGTTCTCGAGAGTCGTGTTCGGCCTGTCAGTGGGAAAGCCCAGGGAGTCCATGTCGCCTATCACCGCCGCCGCCTCGTTCAGGGCCTCCTGCACCGTCGCCTCCGTAATGTCCGCCGCACCCGACGATGCGACGTTGCCCGTGAACGTGACGCCTGAAAACGACGAATAGAGAAGCCATGCCACCACAGCCACGAAGGCCACGTATGCGATGCCCTTCTTTTGGCTTCCCTTCCCTGCCTTTACTAACTCCCTCTCTATCCGGTCCAGCTCGCCCTCGATTTCCCTGAGCGCCGTCTTGTAGGCGTCCTTTCCCATGAGGCCCTTCTCGAAGTAGTCCGACTGGAGCTTCCTGAGCATGTCCCTGGCGAGCCTGCGCGACTCCTCGAGCTCCTTCCTGCCGCCACCTGACTTGATTAACGCAATCTTCCTCTTCTGGTTTATCTCCTCCGCCGCGAGGCTCGCGAGCCTCTTCTCGTAGCTTTCCTTGGTCGCCTGGTATTCCATCTTGGACACGGCGCGCCTCTCGTAGTAGTCCTTCTGCAGCTCCCTGAGCATGCCCCTCACGGCTTCCCTGGACCTCCTTATGCGGCCGAGCCTTCCCTCCGCGGCCCTTATGCGCAGCCTCTTCCTGCCGAAAATCCCGGAGAGGATGACAGCAGCGAGGACTGCAAGCAGGGCGTACCAGTACGAACGGAGGAACCTCAGGAGGTCAATAACGTTCTTGGTCTCCAGCTGGAAGGTGTTGAGAGCCGCGCCGAGCCTTTCCTCGGCCCTGCTGTAGTCTCCCCTCTGGAACGCCGCCCTCGCGAGTTCCTCCATCCTCTTGGTCTCATCTATGCCAATCCCATAGCTCTCGGCCTCCGCCATGTCGCCGTCAAGTTGCTCGAATGATGAGAGCATGCCGAAGGCGGTCATCTTCAGGGAGACTATCTCCTCCGCGATATCGCTTGCGTGGCCGTAGTCCATGCTCTCGTAATCTCTCCTGGCCTCGTCCAGCATGTCCTCTACCCTGCCGGTGCTCAGCCCGGCGGACTGCATGTCGGCGAGCGCCTCCTCCGCGCTTTCCAGAGCGCTGAGCGTGTCGTTCTGCAGGACGGCGTGGACGGCGAATATGACGCTCCTCGTGGCTTCCACATCCATGGTGCCGCCGCTGTAGACGCCATCAGCCGTGAGCGTGACGGTCACCAGGTACTGCCTCTCCTCGACGTACGACGGGACGTCAACCGTCACAGTGAATGACACGGTCTCGTCGGGCTTGATGTGACCTATCACCGGCGGGGACACTTCGAGGAGCGCGGCATCGTAGCCGCTGAGGCCTATCCTTACCCCTGTGACGTTGGTTCCCGCGCCGCCTGTGCTCGTGACGTTCACCCGGAACGTCGTCTTCCCTCCCCTGTCGAGGTCTATTCTCGTTGGAAGCGATACCGAGACGGAGGGCTCTCCAGGGACTATGATTGTCCCGACCCCCACCACCTTCGTCCCGCCGCCGGTTGACGCGGCCTCGCAGTCGTCGTCGTTTGCGCTAGTGCACCCCGAGCCGCACACGCCGTCTCCTGAGCTGCACGTGACGGAAACCACTGCCATGTCATCACCTACCGTGCTGCCCCAGACGTCACTTGCGTTTATCCACACGAATGCCGCCCCGGCAGTCGCGCCCGAGCCTGCCGAGAGGGTAACGGTAACGTAGACGGTCTCATAGGGGCTGACATTCCCTATGAACTGGCTCTCGTTTCCGTAGCTCATGGACCATCCTGAAGTGAAGCTCCAGTTGAGCGTGACGTTCTCCGCGGTCTCGTTTCCTATGTTCTTGACCTTGGCCGTGAAGTTGGCGCCGCTGCTCTGGGGGACTGTTGCCGGGGATGACGTTATATCGACCGTCCTGTTTATGAACGGGACGTCTATCGATGACACGACAGTCCCGTTGACCGACCTGCTCTGGGGCACGCTCGTCGTCGTTATGTTCATGTCCAGCAGGTACTCGTTCTCCGTGTCGGGGACGGTCACGTTGACGTTGACGAACGCCACCTCCTTGGGCTGTAGGTCGAACGGCTCGCTCACGTTGTAGCTGAGCTCCGGGACCGCCAGCGTGCCCGTATATTCCGCGCTTAAGTCGAAGCCGGAGACGTAGTCTCCCGTGTTGTTTATCACGAGTATTCCGAGATTCTTCTCCGCGCCCCCGAAGCCCGTGACCTCGCCGAAGCTGTCAGAGATGCCGCCGGTGGAGTTGATCACGCTGACCGTCCATGACCTCTCCTTTGAGACGTCCACGCTGTAGACGCTCGTCAGCCCCGCATGCCCCCAACTGTCCTTTGAGAATATCCTGTAGCTCCAGTTGCCCTCGTCGGTGTTTGTGACTATGGTCCCGTTCTCCCAGAGGCCCGTGCCCTCGTTGTAGTCCATGCTGTCATTTGTGTAAAGCCCTGCGTAGGGGGACTTGTACATGAGGATTACGCTGCTGACGTTCGAGACGTCGCTTGCATTGACCGTGGCGTTAAGTGCTATCCCGGGGTCTATGTAGTCACCGGACTCCGCGTCGAACGATATCGAGTTCACCGTCGGCGGTGTCACGGCGTCGACTGTGAATGTATAGTTCGCAGCGCCCCACGAGCTGTTGCTCTCATTGTCGTACGCCATGCAGTTCCAAGTGTACGTTCCGTCTGGGACATCATAAAACGTCCAATTGAATGTGCCGCTACTATGGTCAGCCATGAGCCTCTTGTATGTCGTGTTTATCTCTTCCGCTGTCAGCACCCTTGACGATATCTCCAGCTCGTCTATAAGCGAGTTTGACTGCATGGTCCCACCTTTCTGGCTTCCTATGTACATCGGGCTTGAGAATCCTGGCCCTTTGCTGTAGAAATAACCACTATGCTCGTACAGGTCTGAGCCATCGATGAAAATTCCCACTTCGTTGCCCCCGCCTATGAGGCTGTTGATATCCCACACGGCCGCTACATGATGCCACTCTCCAGGTTGCCACGAAGATATGTCGGCTATTGCCTTTGCGCTGTTCTCCGTATAATCATCGAAAAATGCGAATACAAGATCCGTGAATCCGTACTCTGTGTAGATCTGCAGGGCGTTCTGCTGGTAGTCGTCAGTCGAGAAGAGGTAGGCGTCATCGTTTGGATCGAAGCCCACCCGAACCCACATCTCTATGGTTCCCTGGTCATAATCCAAAACACCTCCTGTGGGATACGTGAGCGTGTCAGTGCCGTCCACGAGGACGCCCTTTCCCATCCAGCTATCCTCAAACGTAGTCCCGCTTGCGGTCCCGCTCTCCCCTTCCAGGCACTCGTAAGTGCCGTCGAAACCACATAGCATTCTCGTGTATGAATCCACCTGGAAGCCCATCGTCCTGTTGGTCGAGTTCAGGCTGTAGTTGCCTCCCATGTCGTGGTAGAGAGACACGCTGTAGATGTTCTCGTCATCGCTTGCACCGCAGCTAAGGGTGATTTCCGAGGAGTCGTTCGTTATCAAAGAATCGACGGGATATGAGAGCGTGACGCTTGGTGCTGTAACAGCTCCCGCTACCGGAACCAATAACAGAAAGGCAAGAAAAACAGTGTCCAACAGCCTCATGATGATATTTGTTGACCGTCAATAATAAAGTTTTTTTCTTCTATGTTTAAACATAGCGAATCACGGAGGGACCGTGATTTCATAGAGTTCTATCATGCTGCGCTTAATGTGCACCCTCTGGTCGCGGCTGAAAACTGCCACCTTCTCCGATATCATACCGCTGCATTCGTGCGGCATAAGAGACATGACTCTGTGGTCTTCCATGACCAGCCTCTCAACCACTTCGCAGCTTGCATCCTGGGGGTGCAGGAGATGCTGCCCGACTCCATAGAATTCCAGATATGATGCTACGGACTCATCTGCTATGAGGACGGAATCCTCGTCGTGCAGCGTTTCCAGATAGCTTGAAAGCTGAAACATCGGCGGAGGGACAGTAACTGAAACGAAAACGAGGTATGATGTATGCGCAAGCACCAAAACAACAAGCACGATGAACAGTGGCTTGCCCACCCTCTTCATTCCGGCCAGTGCAGAAACGAACACAGCGGATATCATAGGGACAAGCAGCAGCATGTATCTTGAATTGAACGCGGGAAGAAGGATAATTATGGACGGGACGTAAAGACAGACGCTCGCCAGCAGCAATACTTTTTTATTCCCTGCCTTCCAGCTTCTGGCATATGACACCATCAGGAAGAATCCCAGTAAAAGCAGCCCTATGCTGAGGATTCCCGGGTCCCATATGTTCACGCCGTATCCCTCCATGAGGAAATAGTACGCGAATGCGTAGAGCCTCTGGAGCATTGACAGAGGGGTCACATCGGTCCCGAGGATGGATATGTCGGGCTTCCCCACACGGTATCCCAGCTGCCCCATGCTGGCCGTTGCGTATTCTGGGATCCCGGTGTATGCTACAACGGGCAGCAACCATGCCGACAGACCAGCCATTACAAGCAACAAGCCGGCAATTCCCTCACTTCGCTTGCCCCTTCTCCTGCTTGCAGAGAACACTATTGCGGGGAGCGTTGCAATCAGCGTGTGGATTCTCACGCCGGCGGCTATCCCGGCGATGAAGCATGACGCATAGAGCCACCTCACGTCTCCAGTTCTCATATGCTTCTGCGCCATCAAAAGCACCATGACCAAGAATAGCAGTCCGGGCATATCGGAAAGCGCTTCGGTGCTGTTCAGCCAGAAGATGGGTGTCACCGCGCACAGGATTGCCGCTACAACTGCATATTCCGGTTCCATGACGTCCTTGAGGAGCAGGTAGACCGCCAGGAAGCAGAAGCCGCCGGAGATTGCGCTCAGCGCCGTCAGCGCGAGAACCTCATTTCCGAGAACGCCCTCCAGAAGCCATGCCATCATGACGTAAACAGGGAATCCTGGTGGATGCGGACGGTTCTCCGTTATGTCGAATCCTCTCAACGCCAGGGCGAAATGGGCCGAATCCTCCTCAAGGAGCCAGTGGCTCATAGTAGAAAGATACAAAAACATCAAGACCACCGCAGCGGCCACCGCGATTCTGTCCGCCCGGTCCCGCGGCATCATTTTTCGCATTCCAGATTCAGACCACATGTGCGATCTTCCCCACATCTATTCGGCCCGTCTTTAGCATGAACAATGTAACGGCATTGCCGAAAACCCGGTTACGGATACCGTATTTCGACCTTCCCCTCACGCGCGGCTTGTGGACAACCTTTACTTGGTCCACATGGAATCCTCTCATAATCGCGACGGCCGGCATGAAGCGGTGGAAGTTCCTGAAGTAGGGCACGCCATCCAAACATTCCCTTCTGAATGCCTTCATCGGACAGCCGCTGTCACGGACGCCTTCCCCCATGACTGCCCTCCCGGCGGCGTTCCCGACGCGGGATTCCAATCTTCTGAGTCTGCCATCGGCCCTCTCGGCCCTCCATCCGCACACAAAATCCGAACCCTTCTCTATCAATGATAGCATCATGAGAACATCCATGGGGTCGTCCTGGAGGTCAGCGTCTATGGTCGCTATGACGTCTCCTGTGGAGAGCGCAATCCCTGCGTGGATAGCCCTGCATTTCCCTGACCTGGAGCCTAGCGGAACCGCCCTGAACATGGGGTCATGTATTGATTCCATCTCCTCAAGCGTCCTGTCA
>CAZTRL010000003.1:0-50484 GCA_964616715.1 uncultured archaeon
TTTCCCGTGCTGTTGGTCCAGTAGTTGCCGCCAATCTCGGTCCCGACTGAATGTGTCCTGGTGCCGGCCTGCCTGCTCATGTTCCATGCATATTCGAAAGGAGGAGCACTTCCATTGACATTGATTGTATTGTTGAAAAGATTGTTGTAAATGAGGTTGGGGCCATTCACGTCCAGCGGACTTCCGCTGAGGAGTATTCCGTTGGTGCTCGAGATTATACTGTTCTTGATTGTCCCAATATCTGAGTACTGGAACACGAATCCGAAGGCGTTACCAAGTGAAGTCACATTGTCGAATATGTTGTGGCCGGAGTCTGAGACGCGGAGGGCTACGGCATAGGGGCTGTCATACACCAAAAGGTTTGATACGTTAGTGTAGTTGGCCTCATAAAGGTACACGCCTGCGAATTGGGCTCCCGAGACCGTGATGTTTTCCAAAGTGTTGTTAGAACTCCCCTCGATGCGTATGGCCCTGTAAGATCCGGCGATTATGCAGTTTGCGATGGTCGCGTTCGTGGAGTTGTAGCCACTGCGATGAACACGGATAACATCGTTTATAGAAGAGCCTGAGAGCGTGTATCCGCGGCAGTCGAGAGTCGCATTGTTGGCACGGATATCGATGCAGGCAAAACCGCTAGCGTTCATGTCGGAGGACATGACGTAGACGCCGGGATGGTATATGCCAGCACACGATGTTATGGTGTTATTGAAGTGGAAGTAAACGGAATCGTTCCCGACATTTCCGACTGTGTCGTTTATGTAGAGGGTCAAGGCATGGTAACCCACAGAAAGGTTCTGGAGCGTAAGGTTGTCGCATCCGGGGATTGTCACATTGCCCTGGCCATCGAGGCTGTAGTAGCAGGCGTCAATTCCCGGGTCCGAGAAGCTGAATTTCAGGAAATTGCTGTCTGAATAGTTGTAAGAGATGTTCTCTGGCTCTATTATTGTCACAATCGGAGCCGTCCAGTCGTCGGTAAACTGAACAGTATCATGGGCTACGTTGTCTAAGGTGTCGTTCGCGTAAACGGAAAGGTTGTTAAGCCCCTCGACTACCGGGATTGAAGTCCCGTTTGTACAAAGGAAAGTTGTATTGCTGGTGTTGCCGTTGAGATTGTACCAGCACGTGTCGTTCTGCTTTGTGAACGTGAAGTTGAAATATGTGGCATTATAATAGGTCGTGCCGTTGGCAGGATAGGTTATGGTGAGAACCGGTATATTGGTATCTACAGTGAAGTTTCTTGATGTGGAATTGGAATTTGAGAATGTGTCGTTGCAGAAGAACTCGACCAAATGCTGACCGTCAGGCACCGAAGCGTTCACGCCCCAGAAGAAGGTGGAATTAGTCTTGTTCATGGAGATGTTCTGTCCGCTGTCAAGGGAGTAGAGGCAGGTTGAGCCGTTCTCTCCGGACTGAAGAGTGATATTGAAATATATGGTCTGCGTCGGATAGGTATCGTTCACCGGAATGACCTTAGTGAATTGTGGTGGCGTCTGGTCCAGTGTGAAGTACGTGGTCGTGGAGTTGGTGTTGTTACTGGTGTCGTTTGCGTAGACGGTTAGCATGTGCTGGCCGTCTGAGAGTTGGTCCATCGTCCCCGCCCACATGTTACCGGTGATCGAGCAGTTGGTGGCGTTGAGCTGGCCGTCTATGTAGTAGTATGAGCAGTTGATATCGGAATACGTGAAGTTGAAGGCATTGCTCGAGGTCGTCGTGTTCTGCGGGATGACTATGGTTATGTCAGGTGGCGTGCCGTCGCAACCCAGCGTCTCGTTGTGGTACCATGTCATGTTCGTCCAGTCGTCAGTGCTCAGTCCTGTCTGCGCGTAGCAGCCTTTCTGGTCGTACTGCACCCACCACGTCCAGTTGAGCTGCTGGTTGGAGGCATTGCAGGCCTCGAGCGTTGTCGTCTGTGTCGTGTTGGCCATTGACGGCTTGCAGGCATCGCTTACTGTGAGCCAGAACGTGTCTCCGGTGGCGTTTGACGTGTAGTTCGTGTTCCCTGAAGTGTTGGCAGTGAACACGTAATCGCCTACGAGAAGCGTTGTTATGTTGGGATTGGAGCTGTTGGTGCCATTTGAGTAGAGGGAAACGCTTCCCGCATCGCTGAACAGCATGTATCCTGTCGCGTTGATGCTCTCGTTGTCGTATATGGTGAGATTGTCCCTCGTGCCATTGAGGTGAAGGATGGTCGGGTTGGTGATGTTCTGTATGACTTCATAGGTATAGCTGCTGCTGTTCATGTTGTTCGATGTGTCGTTTGCCCACCACGTGTAATCGTAAAGCCCCGCCCCGAGCTTCCCGATAGTGACGTTCCATTCAGTCGTCACATTCGATGCAGTATGATTGGTGCCATCGAAGTCCAGCTTGACGGTATCCACCATTTCATTGTCCGTCCAGGTCATGTTGAACATATGGCTCCAGGGGTTGTACTGAGTACCGTTGGCACTGGTCTGCGTCGGGCCTGACCACTCCGGCGGAGTCCCGTCCGGCGCATAGTTGGTAAGGTTGATTGTGTACCAGAGCTCGTTATCCGTCCTGTTGAGGTTCCCTGCGGTATCGTTCCCCCACGCGAGGCAGGCGTATGTCGTCGCGTTGGTCATGCTTGTGAAATTTAATGTTGCATCGCTTCCGTCTGGTGTCATCGTATGGTTTGTCCCGTTGCATACCAGCACCCCGCCGCTGAGTGTTTCGCTACCGTTGATCATGTAGAATATGTAGCTCTCGTTGTCGGTATAGGAGAGGTTGGTGGGCGGCATGCTGGCGTCGAAGCTGATGTCTGGAGGCGTCCGGTCTATGTATAGCGTCCTCACGCCAGACTGGTTCGCTGTGACGTTGGTGCAGTTCACGTACCACTCATAGCTTCCCTCGGGAAGGGTGTAATTGGCATATACCGAGATGTCGGTGTCAGCTGCCGCGCTTGTCGTGTTGTATCCCGTGTCGTTTAGGAAGAGCGTGCAGCTTGCGGTAGCGTTGTCGCCGGTGTAGTTGAACACGAACTCTATCGTGTCGTTGCTTCCGGTGGTGTAGGTCTCGTTTGGCGGGAGGCTGAGGTTGACTTTGTCTATTCCGGCGCCGAGGACCGAGAGCGCATACACCGAAAGTACCAGCACGAGGGCGAGGGAGAAAAGAGAAAGGTCCGCGTTGCGCACTGCCTTCATCATCATGATAAGCCCTATAATAGGTTAATAGCTACTGTCTATTTCGGTTCCGCGATTAAAAAAGGAAGCGTTTAGACGGAATGCGCACCAGCGCCCAATGGGAAACGTTTATAAAAACAAGGCTTTCAATAAATAGTCTATGGAACTGACCGTTCTCGAGGAAAAGCCTACCAAGCTCAGGCTCGAAGTGAAGGGGGAGAACCACACTCTTCTCAACATAGTCACGGAGTACGCATGGGAGGCAAAGGCCAAGCAGGCGTCCTACATGATAAAGCATCCCTACCTCTCGCAGCCCGAGCTGACGGTGATTTCTGCAAACCCGAAGAAGACCCTCTCGGACGCCGCCCAGCTGGTGATGGACAGGGCCAAGGAATTCAGGGTCGGCCTCGAGCGCGGCTTGAAGAAGTAGTAGTTGCGTAACGTTTTTAAGGTTCCGCTTCAATTAAGTTTAGAAATTCAGGGCATTCTACATAGCTTGAAAGCGCCGGGATTCGGGTGTCTCAGATGGAAGGTAACACGGAAACCATTGTGTATGTGATAGTGGGGATAGTCCTCGCGTGGGTCATAAACCAGGGGATGGCCGCGGCGCTCAGCACGGACATGCCGGTGGTCGCGGTGGAGTCGAATTCCATGGTCCCGGTATTCTACAAGGGTGATATACTCGTCCTCCAGGGCGATGCCCCTTCGGACTATGCGGTCGGAGACGTCATAGTCTACTCGGTGGAAGGCAGGAGCGTGCCGATAGTCCACAGGATAGTGAAGATAAACCCTGACGGGTCGTACCAGACCAAGGGAGACGCGAACAACGGCCAGCTGCCGTTCGAATACCACGTTGACGGGAGCGCGGTCCATGGCAAGGTCTCGGTGATAATACCCTATCTGGGATGGGTGAAGCTCGGCGTCACGGAATACGTGCTGCCGAACGTTATATATATTATATTAGCCGCAGTCTTAATAGGAGTAGTATACTACGGGAGGAGGTTGATTTAATGGAGTTTTGCCCCAACTGCAAGTTGACACTCGTCGCAAAGGACAAGGATGGAAAGAGGGTGCTCGTGTGCAGGAAATGCGGCCACGAGACGGACAAGTACAAGCCACTCAGGATTTCGGAGAAGGTCTCCAAGAGCCCGCTGGACAGTGTAGTCGTCATAGAGAAGAACGAGGAAGCGCTTCCTAAGACCAAGGTGACGTGTCCGCAGTGCAACCATAACGAGGCTGTGTGGTGGGTGCAGCAGACGAGGAGCGCCGACGAGGCCCCGACGGTCTTCTACAGGTGCACCAAGTGCAAGCACAGCTGGAGGGAATACGGTTGATTTTTTTATCTTCCCTCCATTCTTCTTCTTATGTTAAGAGTTTTGGTTCTCGGGTCGAAGGAGTATCCTTTCGGCACCAATATGGGTGACGACCCCATCCCGAGTGGGGGCATGGAGACCTACGTGGATGACCTCGCCCCGGAGCTCTCGAGGCTCTGCCGGCTCGTAATAGTCACGAGGAGGTTCAGGGGCACTAAGAGGAGGGAAACAAAAGACAACATCGAGGTTGTCAGGGTTCCCTGGCTGAAGGGCAAATGGCTCCGGAATCCTACATACAACAAGATGTCTTTTCTGGTATCGCTCGGTCTCATGAGGGACGCGGATATCGTCTATTCCAATGGCATAGTGTCGGGCATCGCGGGGCTCGTCCTCGGGAGGCTGTTTAGGAAGCCCAACGTCTACAGACCCGCCGGGACTGGATACCTGCAGTACGGATTCCCCCTCAGGCAGGCTCTCTACGCGATTGAGAAGTCTGTGCTCTCGAAGTCGAGCGCAGTCGTCTTCCATTCGGAGGGCGAGATGAGGAACGCGAGGAGGAACTACGGAATCCCGCTGCGTAACGGCCATGTGATACTGACAGGATTCCCCGTGGAGGAGTTCGCAGGAGTGGCTCCATCGCAGAAGGCTGTGCATGAGACCGTGATAAGCACCGTCTCGAGGTTCGTTCCGGTGAAGGGGCTTGAATACCTCATAGACGCATGCTCGCTTATCGGGGGGGACTACAGGTTGCTGATGGTGGGCTCCGGACCGGAGGAGGGGATGCTGAGGGGCCGTGTGAAAAGGCACGGCATAGGAGAGAAGGTCGAGTTCGCGGGCTTCAGGCACGACGTGCCGGCGATACTCGCGCGGACCGACATATTCGTGATATCATCGCTGTCGGAAGGCCTCCCGACGTCGCTTCTGGAAGCCATGGCCGCCGGATGCGCATGCGTCGTGACCGACATCGGCCTTCCGGTGGAGCACATGAAGACGGGGCTCGTCGTGCCCGCGAAGGACCCGGAGAAGCTTGCGAAGGCGATGGACATGCTGATAAGGAAGCCCACCATGAGAAAGGAGCTCGGAAGAAACGCCAGGGAGTTCGTCAGGAGCCACTGCACCCAGAAGATGGCGGCCGAGAGCCACATGAGGCTTTTCCGCAGGCTGCTCTCCGCGGGGAAACGCACAAATTAATAGCGGATGGGGTTATTATTGATATGACTGTGAAAAATGTACTCGTCACCGGAAGCAGCGGGACCGTTGGCACCAGGCTCTGCGAGAGGATGCTCAAGGATGGATACCACGTCACGGGTTTCGACCGTGTGGATAACAGGTGGGTCAGGGAAGTAGATGGCATAACCACCAAAGGCGATATCCTGAACGAGAAGGACCTGGAGAGGCTGGACAAGGACTACGACGTTGTCATCCACCTGGCGGCGAATGCCCGCGTGTACAACCTCGTCGTGGACCCGTCGAAGGCCATGGAGAACTTCCAGGGGCTTTTCAACGCGCTCGAATTCTGCAGGAAGAACGGCATAAAGAGGTTCATCTTCGCATCAAGCAGGGAAGTCTATGGGAATTCCCACAAGACGAAGCATTCGGAGGACGAGGCGTACGTGAAGAACTGCGAGAGCCCCTACACCGCCTCGAAGATAGGCGGCGAGGCGCTGGTCAATGCCTATTCCCAGTGCTACGGGATTGATTCCGTGATAGTGAGGTTCTCCAATGTCTACGGCATGTATGACGAGAGCGACCGGGTGATACCGCTCTTCATAAGGCTGACAGATGAAGGGAAGGACCTTGTAGTCTTCGGCAAGGAGAAGTTCCTGGATTTCACCTACATAGACGACGCAGTGTCAGGCGTCATCAGGTGCGTGGAGAGGTTCGAGAAGGTCAGGGGAAACGTCTTCAACATAGCATCCGGAAAGGCGTACTCCATAGAAAGGATTGCGGCGATGATACAGGAGAAGATGAAGGGGGTCAACCGTGTGATAATCAAGGACTCCCGCACCGGGGAGGTCGAGAGGTTCGTCGCCGACACATCGAAGGCGGAGAAGCTCCTCGGCCACCGGTCAAGGACGGATATAGGCGAAGGGATAGACAAGGCCATAGAATGGTACAGGAAGACGGCCCGCTGACGGTCCGAGAATCTTCCGGAACCATATAAATCCTCCACTCTCATTAGTTTTAGGTGGCTCGATGAATACGGCATTCGTTCTCAGCAGGCACGGCTCGTTCAGAGAGATATCAGACAAGATGGGAGGCGACGACTCCTTCATGGCGGAGCTGTTCGCCATAAGGAAGTATGCGGAGAAGTCGGACAGGGTTTTCGTGTTCTCCCACGACCGCGAGAGTTTTGAGCGCCTGATGCCTGAAAACTGCACCCACGTCAGGTTCCATGGACCTCTACTTTACACGCTGTTCGGCTGGATCGTGATGCTCCTCTATGTGGCAAGGCATGGAATAAGGATAGTCAGAGTCGAGACCGTCACCGGGCTGCTCCACGCGCTCTTCGTCAACAGGTTGACCCGGGCAAAGGTGGTTCTCGACTATCTCTACCTCTGGCACCAGCCCATGGGAGACGGCGTGAAGAAGGGATTTGTGAGGAAGCTGGAATCATTCCTCCTTGGCTTCGCCGACTACTTCATAGTCGCAAACGATGATGTCGGGAAGTTTGCAGAAGGCAGGGGCAAGGTGCTCGACATAGGCGCAAACGGCGTCATCCTGGACGTGTTTGACAAGGCCCTGCCGGACACATCCATATCGCGGCTCAGCGGGAAGAAAATCATATTCGTCGGGAGACTCATAGGGATAAAGGACCCGCTCACCCTCATAAGGGCCTACAGGGAAGTCCGGAAGAAGCGCAGGGACATCCACCTCATTGTCTGCGGCGATGGCGAACTTAGAGAGGAGTGCGAGAAGGTGGCGGATGGAAGCGTCGTCTTCCTCGGCTTCGCGAAGAACGTGCCTTCCCTTCTGAAGGCCTCCGACGTCTTCATCCTTCCGTCGCGCTTCGACGCATCGCCGAGGGCGCTCGTCGAGGCCATGGCGGTGGGACTGCCGTGCATAGCCACCAGAGTCGGTGGGGTTCCAGGTTATCTGGACGGAGGCTGCGGCGTCCTGGTGGAACCCGGGAACGTGGGGATGCTCGCTGAAAAGATGGAATATATCCTGTCGCATGGCAAGGAAGCCGGAAGGCTAGGCCGGAAGGCGAGGGAAAGAGTGGAGGAGAAGTACAATCTGGGCAAGAATCTCGAGAAGGAGATAGGCTTCATGATGAAGGAGACGGATGCATGAAAAGGCCGCTAGTGTCGTTTGTGATACCAGTCTATAATTCGGAGAGGACCATAGGGAAGTGTGTCGAATCCGTGCTTGCCCAGAGAGTTGAAAAGGAGGTCATAGTCATAGATGATGGCAGCACCGACCGCACGGGGGCCGTCATCAGGAAGTTCGGGAAGCGAATAAGTTATCGGCTGCAGAAGAACAGCGGCCCCGCTACAGCCAGGAACGTTGGAAAGAAGCGTGCCAGAGGCAGGTTCATCGCATTCATAGACGCCGATGTGGTGCTGCCCAAGGAGTGGGCGAAAACGGCGGTCGCGCTGATAGAGGAGAAGGGGGCAGCGGCCGTCGGTGGCCCCGGGGTCAGTGCCGAGGACAGCGTGGTGGCCAGGTCACTCAACCTTCTCCTGTACGGGAAGCCCGGAACCTCCGAGGGCTATGTTAACTCGCTTGCGACCATGGATGCGCTCTACGCGAGGGAGGCGCTCGAAGGCATGAGCTTTGACGAGTCTTTCACGTCAAGCTCCGGGGAGGACCCGGACCTCAACTTCAGGCTGGTTAAGTCTGGAAAGAAGCTGCTCCTCTCCTCAAGGCTCTGGGTGGAGCACGACCATCCGACCAGCCTCGGCGGGATAGTAAGGAAATGGTACAAGTACGGGAAGCACTACCCTCTTCTTTACGCAAAGCACAAGGAGCTGAGGGGGAAGGAGTACTACGCGAGGATATCGTATTTTCCGCTGCTGATGGCCTTTCTTCTGCTCTCGCCGCTGAGCACAGTCCTCCTTTATGCGGCAGTGGCCCAGTTGTGCGTTCTGTGGCTGTCCTATGCGGTGATTGGCATCAGGGTCGGTGCAGGCGCGGGGGTGGCGGCGTTTGCGACAATACACTCGGCGAAGCAGATGGCGCAGCTGGCTGGTACCACCGTGGGGCTCAGGAAGCTGCTTTGAATCACTTCCTGCCGAAGACCCTCCAGCTCCTGCCGCCGAGCGAGGTCACCGATATGTCTCTCAGGCCGGCGTTCTTGGCCCACTGCATCGCCTCTTCCTTCGTGTAGTAGGTGTTTATAGGCGTCCCAAGAAAGTCGTAAGAGTCGGCAAGCTTCACCCTGAACGGGAATTTGGCGTAGTTCTTGAAAGGGAGCTTTTCCGCGAGGCCATTCGCACCCACCCTCTTCAGTATTTTGTGGACTCCGTTCATGGAATGATATAGCGTAGCCGGTAGGTAGCAGAAGTAGTAGAGCAACCTCTGCGGCATCTTCAGCGTGGCTTTCCTTATCGTGCCCTCAAGGAACCTAGTCTTGAATGCCCTACCTTCGCTCCCGTAGAGCCATATGAATATCTCGTCGCCCTTGCGCAGGAGCTTTACCAGGCTATCGTAACCCTTCTCGGGCTGGGGCAGATGGTGCAACACACCTATGGACATCACGAAGTCGAAGGCCTTCCTGAAGGGCGGGTTGTATATGTCGCCCTGCACTATGCTGACGTTTGGCATCTTCCCGCAGTTCCTGTAGGCTGCCTCGACAGCCTCGCTGAGGTCGAAGCCGACGACCTCGGCTCCATACTTGGCCGCATAATACGTGTGCCTGCCGAATCCGCAGCCTGCGTCGAGCACGGTCTTGCCCCTGAAGAATGCGGGTGTCTTCGGGTGGACGTAGTTGAGGAAGTTCTTCTCGTATTCTCTGTGCATCTCCGAGAACACGTTCCACTGGAAGCCGAAAGACTTCGAAGTCCTCTCCTTGACTTCCTGGGACTTGCCCGTCTCGGCAGTTCCGGAAGAGATGGCGGGATTGCCGTGCCTCTCCCTGAAAGAGTCCATGAGCTGCCTGCTTATCATAGATTCCGGAAGCATCCTGGGTATGCCGTGTATCACCGGGTAGCTGTTGCCGCACCCCTTGCAGGTGAGCAGTCCCTCGGCTATCTCTCTTCCATCCTTTTCGAGCACTCTGAGGCTCAGCCCCTTCCCGCAGGAAGGGCATATAAGCATCGACAGCAGTCTCGGTTTCATGGAACCAACATTTTGTTTATCATGAGAATGTTATAAATTGTTTAATTGTCAGCTGCAGGGAAGCCTGTAGACCCTTACGAGCGGGGCGCCGTAGTACATGACTGAATATGCGGGGTCCCCCACTTCCATGCAGCGTCTTGAGACTTCGTTGAAGTATACCCGGGAGTCGATGAGGCCGAACCTTGACATGAGGACGATGTAATCTATGTTCTCGAAGTCCTCTGTGCTGTTCACTCCGTCATAGCCTATTATCCTCTTGTCGGGGCTGAGAATGGTCGCCTGCTCGAAGTTGAACTCCCCGAGCCCGCCGCCTGAGACATCCATCCTGTCGGCAATCTGCCCTATGTCCCCGTACTCGTACGTGTTGAATATGTTGTTCGCCATGGGAACGTATATTGAGGAGCCGTTAGCGGCGTTCTCCTGCAGCCAGTATGCCGCGTCCAGGTACGCCTCCCCCGACCATTCAACCTCATAGAGCCCGCTCCCGTAGACGCCTCCTGTCCCTCCTACGATTGAGTTGAAGTAGGCGTCCGTGTGGCCAGACATTATGGCGAATGCGCCGGGGACGATTATCAGCATGGCTACGAACGCTGTCAGGGCCGTCATGTTGTCCTTGAGCACCTTCGGGAGCCTTCTTGACCTGAGGGCCCGGTCAGCGCCTATGCCCGCCAGGATGCCTAGGAAAAGGAACGACTGGATGAACTGCTGGACACCGTTGTATGCGACGTTGACTATGCTCAGCACGACCATCGGCGTGAGGGCGCTCAGGAGGATGAGGAAGGAGACGCGGTTGTCCAGGCTAATCGTGTCCTTCAGTGCGTGGTAGGCGCCGAAGATGGAAAGCGCGAGAATGGGCACGGGCATCGTAGAGGCAGCCAGCGTGAATATGTAAGCCCACGAAGGGCTGCCTATGACGCTTCCCATGAAATAGACGGTGGGAAGCCCTCCGCTTATGTGGTTAAGGTAATAACCCATCCACCAGTAAAACCTCTTGAAGCTGTCGTACCAAAGCCACGGCCACGCGAGCACCCACACGACTGGAGTTATGAAGATTAATGATAGTATGCCCGCGGAGACGTTGTGAAACCTTCCATGCATGGTGTCACTGAATGTTTTCTTTAGACGGTCTCTGTAAGATACGACTAGCCAGAGAAGTATGACGAATGGTATGAATATGGACTGGGCCTTTGTCGTTAGCGTCAGTCCCATCATGACCCCGGCAAGTGCGCCGTACCTCCAGTCCTTTATACCCCTCCAGAAGAACCAGAGCGTTATGATCCAGAATATCGAGACCGACAGGTCCATAAGGACGTACATGGACTGCCCGAAGAACCTCGGCATGAATATTATCGAGAGCACGGAGAATATGGCCGCTCTCCTGCTGTACGCCCGGTTGATGAATATGTACACGAAAAGGAGACCCGCTGCAGTCAGCAGCAGTATTGCCAGCCGGTGCGCCATGATTGAGGGTATGAGGTCCAGACTGCCGCCGTTAAGGTACCACACGCCGGCCCAGGTGATTCCCGAGAGCGTGAGGGGAAGCTTCGGCCTGCCGTCCCAGCACCTGCTTCCCCAGACAGCGTCGTAATCACCGGTGATGAAGTCGTTTGTTATGTCGCAGAAGAAAAGGTCTTCGGTGCCGGTAGCCATGGAATAGAGCGAGTATGCCCTCGCCTTGGCCTGCGCTATGTACCTGTTCTCGTCCCATGTCACCCCGGTCGAGGGGAGCGACCACAGTGCGAGCGAGAGGTACAGCAGTATCAAGGGGGCCGCTACGAGTATGTCCTTCCTCCTGTTTGAAAAGTGTTTTCCGTGACTCGGACGGCGAGGCCTCCACTTGTGTCTTATTATTATCGGTCTCCCCGTTTTAAGCAGCGCCATGGAAGTTGCACCATCCCCATCCGGTCGGGCCCGGACACGGTTCGCCAGGCCCGGAATCGCTCACTTCTCCCCCACGAGTATGACGTTCTTTATGTCTATCAGGCAGTCGTCGTCCGTAACCGTCATATTGTATGCATCTTTGAAGTAGCCGCCCGCATTGGCGTGCAGGTCGAATATCTTGTCCTGGTTCTCCTTGCTTATGCCGCTGTTGACGAGCCAGTTCTTGACGCTCATCTGCTTTATTGTGTGGATTATGACAGATACGTTACTGAAACCTGATTTCTTCATCATGTTGACGAGGTCGTCTTCCATGAACGTCAGCCTCTCTTCCTTGTACTTGAATATCTTCATGTAGTCGTCCTTTACCGTTTCGGAGGGGGGAACGCCCTCTGCGAGTATCATCTTCCCGCCCTTCTTGAGGATGCGGAAGCATTCATCCATGGCCTTTTGGGTGTCTTCCAGAATGTGGTGGAAGACGAGCCTCGCCGTAATCTTGTCGAAAACCTCGCCGCAGAATATGCTTTCGCGGATGTCCCTCTTTATGAAATACTTGTTGCCGCTCCAATTGCTGTGCTCAAGCATGTCCTGGGACTTGTCGATTCCTATGACCTCCCGGACAAGCGGCGATATGGAATGCGCTATCACTCCGGTGCCCGTCCCTATGTCAAGCACCATGTCCGTGTCCCTGAAGCCGCCGGCTTCTATGAACACATCGATGAATGACTTGTCATTCACCCACGAAAGATTGTTGTATTTCTTGGATCTCATCTTCCAGAATTCTGAATCATTCATGTTCACATTCTGAACGCGAATATATAAAAAGCTTGAACCTTCGGAGGAATGGCGCCGTCTGATTCCATTTCAGCCAAGGCCGCCGACAAGCCATGGATAACGATGGATTCCGCGCCCAAAGTTATTTATCCTGCTCTGTCTAGATAGTAACAGGTACCGATTATGGTCGAGGGCATAAGGGAATTGAGGAAGAAGTGCCAGCCGGCTGGGGACAAGTTCTGGCTTGACAGGATAATGAGGAAGGTCTCAATATACGTGACCAAGCTGTTCCTCGTCGCGGGAATAAGCGCTAACCAGGCGACGCTGCTTTCCACGTCCCTCATGTGGCTGTCATTCATCCCGCTCATGTTCACCCAGTTCTGGTATGGTGCATTTCTTAGCGGTTTCATCCTCATGGTAGCCTATCTCTTCGACTATGTGGACGGCGAGGTCGCCAGGTACAGGGGGAGCAGGTATCTCGGGCGGCTTCTCGATGTGGCCTCCCATGACATGTTCTATGTGGTGTTCGTCTTCATAGGGTTCGGCCTGTATTTCAGGACGTTCCAGATATGGTATGTAGTGGCGGGTCTCTCTGCGACCCTGTCCGTGCTCATGGCGAGGCTTCACCAGATGAGGCTGGAGTACATGAACATCTCCGCGAAGGTGAGGAAGGAGAACGGCAGGGCGGCGAGGCTGGCCTACAGGCTCACGCTGGCAAACACGTTCCTTCCGGTGCTCTACATCCTCTCGCTGCTTGACCTGAATGCGTTTCTCCTGGCGTTCTACGGCGCATACAACCTCATCTTCTGGCTGGCATGGTTCGCAAGGAAGGGATGGTTCAACGTGCATGATACCGGAAAGGTGAAGGAAGTCGACGTGTGGAAAGAGATAGAAAAGCATGTATGAATGCATGACGAGCTTATTAAATTTGCGCTCAATTTTTTGAATTGTGGTTATATGTCACTGAAGATGCTTGCTCCATCTTTCCGCAACAGGTTTCTGAGGGCTTCGGAGAACCTGGGAAAAGGGACGGACCTGCTGAACGTCGGCTGCGGGGATGGCGAATACAACAGGAAGCTCTCGGGCAGTTTCACTGTGACGCACGGCATTGACATAAACGAGGACGAGATAAGGTATGCATCTTCCATCCCCGGGAATTCACGCTTCATGGTCGGAAGCGCATGCGAGATGCCGATAAGGAGCGGCATGTTCAGCAGTGTATGCTGCATAGACGTGATAGAGCACATAGATGATGACATGCCCGTCATACGGGAGATTTCAAGGGTGATGAAGAAGGGCGGCAAGCTTGTCATATCGGTGCCAAACAGGAATTTTCCCTTCACGTATGACCCTGTAAACGCGTTCCTGAGGATGTTTGGGAAGAAGCTCGGGGTAGGCATCTGGGGCTTCGGGCACCGCAGGCTGTATGACGCGGACGGTCTTTCGCGGGCACTGAAGGAGAACGGCCTCGAGGTGGAGGAGGTCCAGTACCTGAACAGCTACTTCTCGGGACTCGTGGAGAACTACGTCTCCAACGTACTCTACAGGTTCCTGAAGCCGAAGAAAGGCGTAAGAAAGGAAGGCAGGGAACCTCCGAGAGCGCTCCAGCGGTTGACCGATGTCATACTGGATATCGACAAGAGGCTGTTTGCGGATTCCAAGGTCAGCATCGGCATAATGATAAGGGCGAGGAAGGTGGGATGATGAGGGTTGCGTTCGTGTTCCCGCCTCTCACGATGAAGGAGAGGTACAGCAAGAGTGTGGGCGACATCGGAGGCAATCTCGCCCCGCTGGGCCTGGCCTACCTTGCCGCGGTCTTGAGGCAGGACGGCCACGAGGTCATGATACTGGACGCTCCGGCCCTGAGGCTCGGCGCGGATGATGTCGTCAGAAGGCTCTCGGATTTCGGCCCGGAGATGATCGGGATGACCGCACTGACATCGACGATCCACAGGACGGCCGAGATGAGCAGGCTCATGAAGAAGTCCTTCCCACGGGCGGCCATAGTCATAGGCGGGCCGCATGCGACCATAATGCCGGAGGACACGCTGAAAAAGACAGGCGCGGACGTGGTGCTGGCAGGCGAGGGCGAGATTACGGTAAGGGAGATAGCGCGGGACTTGGGGCGGTTCAGGAAGAAGAGGATAGTCGTTGGGGAGCGCGTCGAGGACCTGGATTCCGTGCCATTCCCGGCGTGGGACCTCCTTCCGGTACATCTGTACACATCACTGCCGAACAACTACAAGAAGTCAAGGCACGTCCTCAACATGGTGACAAGCAGGGGGTGCCCCTTCAGGTGCACGTACTGCTGCAAGGACCTCTATGGGGTGATGTACAGGACCAGAAGCGTCGACAACGTCATGGCCGAACTGAGGTTCCTCAGGAAGAGATACGGCATAAGGGAAGTGGCGTTCTGGGATGACCTGTTCACGATGAAAAGGGACTGGGTGATGGAATTCTGCGACCGTCTGATAGCAGAGGGCATGGACATGACGTGGTCGTGCGAGACCAGGGTGAACTATGTCGACTACGAGATGCTGAAGAAGATGAAGCAGGCCGGCTGCTGGAACGTGTTCTACGGGATAGAGGCGGGAGACCAGAAGCTTCTGAACAACATAAGAAAGGGGACCACGCTTGATATGATAAGGAAGGCCGTGAGGATGACCAGGAAGGCCGGGCTCGAGATAAGGGGCTCCTTCATGATCGCGCTTCCCGGAGAGACCCCGGAGCTTGCCAGGAAGACCATAAAGTTTGCGATAGAGCTCGACCCCGACTACGCGCAGTTCTCGATAACGACGCCGTTCCCCGGGACCGAGCTCTACGAGAAGGCGGAAGAGTGGGGAACGCTCAGCAAGGACTTCAACGAATACAACGAATGGAACCCGGTGTTCGTCCCAAGGGGCTACAGGAACGCGGGTGAGATAAGGAAGATGCACAAGGAGGCTTTCAGGAGCTTCTACCTGAGGCCCAAGTACATCGTGAAGAGGATAATGAAAATCAGGTCTCCAGACGATGTCGTGAAGAATATTCTCGGCCTTAGGATGATACTGGGGTTCAACTGATTCACTTATTACGTTCTTCCGTGAGCGACAGGACGCCTCCGACAGCTGCCGGGATTATGTACGTCACCAGCCCCGAGAGTATGCTAAGCGCCATTACCTGTTGTGCGAGCACACCATAAAAAGAGAAGAGGAACAGCCACACCGCCTCCCTGGTACCCCACCCGCCGACGGTTATCGGAATCAGCGCAACAATCGTGGCAAGCGGTTGTATGGTCAGTATGGCCGTGAACGGGACGTCTATGCCTATCGAGAGCGCCGCCATGTATGATGCGCTGTATATCGACACCCAGGCGGCAAGCGATATCAGGGATGGTACCACAAGGGCCCTCACGTGTATCATGTTCTTGAAGAAGGAGTTGAAGGCTTCACGGAGCTCTCCCTTCATGCTCTTTGGCACGAGGACCTTCCAGAATATCTTCAGGAGCTTTCTGCTGGTGTTCTCCCTGAGCAATATGACGACGAAAGCCCCGAAGACCGCGAAGGCGGCCAGTATGAGCACGAGCAGCGAAGGTGAGATGAAATTGACGAGATAGACCAGGCCTGCTATTGCAAGAAGGAAGAGCACGAGCATGTCGATGATCCTCTCGACAACAAGGTTCACGCTGCACTCCCCGAGTGATTTCCCCGTGCATTTCTGTATGTACTTCACCCTGAGGAATGTGCCTATTTTGCCAGGGGTTATGAATCCGTAGAATGCACCTATCATGTATATCTTGTAGAGCTTTTTGTAGCCTATATCGATTCGCTGCCCGGAGAGTATCATCTTCCACTTGAGGTTCTGCAGGCTGAAATTCACGATTACGAGGACGCATGCAATCGCGAGGTAGAAAGGGTTGAGCAGAAGGAATACCGAGACTATGTTGCCTATGCCCGCGCTTAACACGAGATATGCGAATATGGCAAGCCCCACGACCGGAAGGAACCTGGACGGTTTTATGGCCATCATTATGTATGATTCGGCTTTATTTTATTTTGCTGAAGAGCCTGAACTTGACGACGCTGAAAAACATCATCGGGACGGCCCTGCTCATCTTCAGGCTCGAGAGTTCCTTGTCTTTCCACTCTATCGGGACCTCCTTTATCCTGTAGCCGTGCTTCTTTGCCATGAACAGGAGAAGAGCGTCGAAAGCGAAGTTCGTGACATCCAGCTCTGCCGCAATCTTTCTCAGGGCGGTGCCTCTGAAAATCTTTGCCGGGCACTGGGTATCCTTGTACGGGAGCCCGAGGACTGCGCGGGTGAGGAGGTTGAATCCCCTGCTTGCAATCCTCCTTGCAAGAGGCTGCTTGTCTAAAACCTTGGATCCCTTCATCCATCTGGAGCCTATTATGCCGTCGTAGCCGCCTATGCCCTTCAGGAGCCTCAGCATCTCGCCCGGGGGTGTCGCCCCGTCGGCATCGGTGTATGCTATGTACTCCCCCCTGGCCTCAAGGAAACCGCTCAGAAGGCCGCCGCCCTTTCCGACATTGGCCTTGAGCTCCTTGAACCTTATGTGGCCGTGCTCTTCTGCCTTCTGCCTGACTACCGCGCCGGTACCGTCAGTGCAGCCGTCAAGTACAACCACTATCTCGTATCTCACCTTGTTTCTCTTCAGGCGCGTTGAGAACATGTCGAGGGTGGGCCCTATCCTCCTCTCCTCGTTGTAAGCCGGGACGACTATGCTAAGTTCCGGAACGGGCATCCTTTTCATAGATTCAGTATGGACGTGATACTTAAATTTGGATTTTATCAATATTATGTATGATTCTGGTTACGGGTTGCGCGGGGTTTGTAGGTTCCGCTTTGGTCAGAAGGCTCCTTGCGGAAGGGAATGAGGTCACGGGCATAGACGCGTTCAGGGATTTCTATCCGCGGAAGCTCAAAGAGAAGAACATGGAGAGCTTCTCGGATGACAAGAGCTTCACGTTCATCGAAGGTGACATCTGCAAGGCAGGCCTGGGAAAAATCCTAAAGAAGGGTTCTGTGGTGTTCCACCAGGCGGCGCACCCTGGCGTGAGGCAGAGCTGGGGGTATGAGTTCGCAAGCTACGTAAAGGACAACATCGAGGCAACAAAGGTGCTGCTGGACGCGTGCAGGAAAGCGGGAGTCGGGAAGCTGGTCATTGCAAGCTCGTCATCTGTCTACGGCAACTCGGACAGCGTCCCGGTCAAGGAGGATGCCGCCAAGAAGCCCGAATCCCCGTACGGCGTCACGAAGCTCGCCTCGGAGAACATGTGCTTCTCATACCAGAGCAACTTCGGCGTCCCGTGCATCGCCCTGAGGTACTTCACTGTCTACGGGCCCGGGCAGAGGCCCGACATGGCGTTCAACAAGTTCATAACGGCAGCGCTCGCCGGGGGGGACATAACCGTCTACGGGGATGGTGGCCAGACAAGGGACTTCACCTTCATAGACGACGTAGTGGAGGCCAACCTGCTGGCGATGGAAGCGGACTGCGCAGGAGAGGCGATAAACATAGCCGGCGGTGCAAGGTCAAGCATAAAGGACGTGCTGGAAATCATAGGCAGGCTGACTGGAAAGGAGATGCATGTGACATATTCCGGGAAGGAGGCAGGCGATGTCAGGCACACGTACGCCGACATCTCCAAGGCAAAGAAGCTCCTCGGCTACGAGCCCAGGGTCGGTCTCGAGAGCGGCCTGAAGGCAGAGATAGAATGGCTCAAGGGCGGCTGAAGGCTCTCCGGTTGGTGATGGCATGAGGATAGGCATACTCGTCTCCGGATTCCCGCCGGAGTTCATAGGGGGAACTGAGCTCCAGGCAAGAGGGCTTGCGAGGGAGCTCTCGAAGAACCACGACGTCACGGTCTACACGATGAAGGCCGGGACAAGGCCCGCGAGAGAGCGCTCCGAGGGCTACGAGATAAGGCGCATACGATACATAGATGTCCCGGTCCTCAGGTATTTCTCTTTTTCTTTCTTTGCCCTGGCGGAGCTGCTGAAGGGCTCCGGGAGGACCGACATGTTCCATTGCATGTACGTGACCCCTAACGGGCTTGTCGGAGCCCTGTCAAAGCTGCTCACGCGAAAGCCTTTCGTGACCTCCATAAGGTGCACCAAGACTTATGTGGCCGGCGGGATCCTGGGAATCGTCAACAGCTTCATATTCAGGATGTCCGACAGGGTATTCATACAGGCAGGCGCCCAGAGGAGCGCGCTTCTGAAGAGGTTCGGCTGGCTCAGCAGGTCCAAGGTGAAAGTGATAGGGAACGGTCTCGAGGGAACGGAGAAGCGTGCGCGCGGAACATCTGTCCTATTTCTTGGAAGGTTCACGAGGATGAAGGGAGTCGATGTTCTGATAGAGGCCATGAAGCTCATGGAACCCGGGAAGAGGCCGAAGCTCGTCCTTGCCGGATACGGCCCGCTCGAAGGAAGGCTCAGGGAGATCTCCCGAGGGCTTGACGTCGAATTCAAGGGGAAGGTGAAGCCTGAAAACGTCAGGGACGTGATGGCGGCGTCAGGCATATACGTGTTGCCCTCAGTATATGGAGAGGGAATGCCAAACACTGTTCTGGAGGCGATGTCCACTGGACTGCCCGTGATAGCTACAAGGATAGTCGGAATAGGGGACGACCTAGTAAAGGACGGGGAGAACGGTCTGCTCGTCCCGGCAGGAGAGCCCAGTGAGCTGGCCCGTGCCATAGAGCGCATCTCAACAGACAGAAAACTAAGGGAGCGCCTGGCAGAGGGGGGATTGAGAGAGGCGGGAAGGCATGGCTGGAAGGATATTGCGGGAACTATAGTGTCAGAATACAGGACAGTTCTTGGAAACTGAAATATTAAAACCGGAACTATCTATGAAACAGGTGCTTGGATGAAGCTTCTAGATGTCGCAGGCAGGGCGTGCAGTTTCATACGGGAGGAATCCCCTAACAGCGCCGGGCTCATGAGGACTGAGAAGTTCGTCGTCGAGGAGAAGCGGTGGCTCACGGAGACATCGGACTGCGACGATTTCGGCGATATCGCGCCCTTCATGGCGTGGACGGACATGGGATCGGGCAAGAAAGCCAACCGGGAATGGGTCGACTCCCAGTTCAGGCTGATGAACCAGCTTCTCAGGCAGGATTCCGGATTCTTCTCGCCATACACGGGGAAGAATATAGGAAAGTCGCTCCTGTCCCCGTCTTATCCGCTGAACAACATGGACCTTCTCCTGGGCATGAACATAATGAGGGTGGTTAGCCGGGACGACATGTATAAGGAAGGCTTCATAGCGCTTTGTGACGCGTTCATGAAGTATGCTATCAACGGCAAGGGTTTCGTTAGAAATGCACTTTTGCCGGCGCTGAGGGCATACTATCCCAGAAGGGGTTATCTGGGCTACAAGCCTGTTGCCTCCGGGGTGTGCATGGAATATCTGGCCGACGCGTTCGAGCTCACTGGAGATGAGAAGTACCTTGACGCTTCGCTTAAGATTGCAGGAGGGTTCACCAACACCCGCATCTTCGGTAAGCTCTCTTTGTTCACGGACAACGTCTATCCTGTAACCTACGGGCAGTCTGCCGTGTCTTCGATGACGAAGAGCAACACGAGCATGGCAAACGGCATTCTCAGGCTCTTCGAGGTTTCAGGTGACAAGCGCATGGAAAAGCTTTCTGAGAAGGCCGTCGGGGGGCTTGAGAGGTTCACAGCCCCTGGCGGGGCATTCTACAAATCGTATGACACTAGAAGTGATAAGGTGGCGAGCAGGAAGGTCGAGAAGTGTGACAGCCAGTCGGCGATGGACGTGCTCATGAATGCGTACAGGATACTGAAAGACGAGTCATATCTGGAGAGGGCCACGGAGTGCGCAGGCTTCTGGATGTCACGCCAGCAGCAGACGGGGTTGTTTCCAGAAGGAGGGAGTGAAGGCGCGTGGTATGGCTGCAATCTTGACTCGCATGCCGATATAACTGTCGCCTTGTCAAAGATATATTGTGTGAAGGGTGGTGTGAAGTACAAAAGGGCCTTAAGGTCCGCGGCGAAATCATTCGGCTTGTTCCTTTGCGACAATGGAGCGGTCTACGACGTTATCGATGCAAGGGATGGCAAGCCCATGGAGAAGCTCGGTGAGACCAAGATGATAGGGGGCGGAGTCAAAGGAATGATGTGCACCAACACGGTGCTTGAAGGCGGAAACATCATGAAGGGCGAGAAGTACCGGCTTCTCACTAGGGACAGGTAGAATGGAAGTGATGAAGGCTATAAGGCAAAGGAGAAGCGTGAGGGTATTCAGCCGCAAGGCTGTGAGCAGGAATGCCATCGAAGGTGTCATAGAGGCCGCGCAGTGGGCACCGTCCGCTTGCAACAAGCAGATGTGGGAATTCATAGTCGTGAGGGAAGAAAGCGTCAAGAGGCGCATCGTGGAGGAGGCCAAGGCGGTCCCGTTCATGAGGAACGCTCCAGTCATCGTGTATGTCCTGTACCGGAAGGACGTCAACCCCGACAGGCATGCAAATGTCCAGAGTGCGGCGGCGGCAGTGCAGAACATGCTCCTTGCGGCGCATGCGAAAGGCCTCGGATCGGTCTGGGTATGTCAGTACGGCAGCGAGAAGGTGATAAGGAGGCTGCTTGGGATACCCCGCGCTTTTGTAATAGTCTGCGCAGTGGCGCTGGGCTACCCCTCGTCCAGGCCGGCCGCGCCCAGGAGGAGGCCTCTTGATGAGATAATCCATGAAGAGACGTACTCATCCAGGAAGAAGGCGGCGGCAAACGATCCCGCTGAATGGGACGAAGGCAGCCTCACGGACTACAGGAATAAGGGAATAAGGGCGACATCACCGTCCGGAAACGCTCATGACCCGTCCTTCAGGGAGGAGATGGGTACCGAGATACTCCTCGCGGAAAGAAGCATAAAAGGGCTGAAGGTGCTCGACGTGCTGGGCTTCTCCGGAAGCTACACGACAAGGATTGCAGAGGCGCCAAGGGAGCTGCACGTGCACGACACGTCTGCGGAGTCGCTTGATTTCATAAAGGAAAGGCACAGGATGGTCGGGGGGCGGGGAACGCTGAAAGCGAGCGTTGGCGGGCTCTACGAGCTTCCGTACCCGGATGCGAGCTTCGATGCGGTGACATGCTTCAAGAAGCTCGAGATGGTGCCGGAGCCGGAGAGGCTGCTTTCAGAGATATCGAGGGTGACGAAGAAAGGAGGAAGGCTCGTCGTGACATTCTGGAAGACGTTCAGCATCCCCAGCATCAACTATCGCGTCAAGGTGGGGATGCTGGGAAGAAGGGGCATGGCGAGCAATGAGGGCCCGGCGAAGCCGCTTCCTGCGGGCCGCGTAAGGGAGATGATAAGGAAGGCAGGTTTCAGGATTGTCAGCGAGACCGGGATAAACATAGTTCCTAACAGGTCGATAGGAAGGAGGCTTAACCTTGAAGGGAAGCCGTTCAGGGGGCCGCTGAAAGGTTTGTGCAGGACCATGTTTCTCGAATGCGAGAGATTGTGAGAATTGGTAGCGATTTGGGAATTTCATTAAAAGCTGGAAGCAGTTAAACACAAGTGTGAAGGTATGGTCTGGGAAAGATTGAGGGTATTTGCCGCGTCCGTGATAGTGAGGCTCTACGCCATTGTTTTTAGGAGGGAGCCTGGAACCGTCGCGATGGGGTTCATCAAGAACCTGGGTTACATATTCACTGGCTTCACGGTGGCGAAGATAATATCGGTGGCGTTCCAGATTTACACCGGGAGGATGCTCGGGCCGGTGGAATACGGGAAGTTCGCGATGGTCTACTCGCTCTCGCAGATATTCGTTGTCCCTATGCTTATGGGAGTCGGCTCCTCGATAGTGAACTACTTCGCCGGCAGCAAGAATGAAGAAGAGCGCAAGGTGATTTTCACCGGAAGCGTCTTCCTCATCTCGGCGTTCACTGCAGTGACCGCGGCCATAGTCGCCCTCTTTGCGAATGAGATTGCGGCGTTGACTGCAGTCAGTCCTGATTATGTCCTCGCCGCCGTCCTCCTGGCAGTCTTCTACAACGCATGGGTGCTGCCCCAGAAGGTATATCAGATTACAGGCAGGATGAAGAGGCTCGGCACGCTTAACGTCGGCATGAACGGGCTCATGCTAGTGATGGTACTGGTGGCGTTCATGTATGGTAGCGACTCCATGATTCCGGTGGCCGTGATGTGCGCCGCGTATCTGGCAGCCGTAGTTGTCACGATACCCGAGCTGAGGAAGTACATGTGCGCCAAGCTGGACACGACGTGGATGAAACGTCTGGCTGGCTACGGCGCGATAATAGTCGTGGGCATGATGTCTCTTGCGCTCACCGACAACATAAACAAGATACTTCTCAACGTCTTCATGTCATTCCAGGAGGTCGGGCTGTACCAGGCTTACTTCTTCTCGACGCTCAACATGTCCACCTTCTTTGCGACGGCTGTGACTACCGTCCTGTTCCCGAAGGTCTCCTCCATGAAGGACAAGCATGCCATATTCAGCCAGATGAACAGCGTCCTCAAGATCACGCCCGTGCTGTTTCCGGTCATACTCGGCCTTTCCTGGGTGATAATGGTGCTTTATGGGAGCTCATACGCAGCATCCCTTCCGATGCTGGTTCTTTTCGTCATTGCGGCTATGCTCAACTTCGCCCATATAATCTATGGGTGCATAGCGCTCTCAGCAGGAATGCGCGGGGTGAAGGTCAACACCGCATCGATGATAGTTATATCTGTGATAAGCGTCGGGCTCGCGTACATGTTCATACCGACGTATGGAATTTACGGGGCGATAGTCACGAGAATAGTGGCTTTCATCGCGGGATTCGTCTTCCTCAGGATTGCGCTTGGACGTATAATTTCCAGATGAACATTCAGAGCACCTTGTATATAATGAATGCTGTTTGCCCCCTGGGGTTTTCGACCGTCGCGACTTGCTGCATCCATGGGCTGGCCTGGATGTCGTGGAAGAGCTGGGACCTGAAAGTGTAGTCGGGCGGCACCCTTTCCCCGGTGTATGGGCGCTGTATCGGGGTCGTGAAAGGACCGTACATCATTGCGTATGTGTCATCGCTGGGATCTCTAGCGAACTCTCCGTAGACTGAAAGGATGAGGTAATCAACGCCGTTTTCAAGGAGCACGCTCCTGTTAAGCCTGTCAGAGTAGAATATACCGTCAGTGGTGTCCCTGTCCGAGAGGACATCCGACGTGAGGTTGATGTAATGGGGGGCATATTCCGTCGCCACCAGGCCGTTGAACTGGAGCAGTTCGGTCCTCAGCGACTCGGCTCCCCATAGCATGGTTGAGTCTAGTGACATCATATAGAGCGAATTGGAGAAGGACAATAACATCAGGAATACGAAGAGCGCTGTTATGGCCAGGGAAGTGTTTCCTCTCGTCCTCCCGCGGATGTGCATGAACCCCGCAGCGCAGAGCAGGGCAGCGAATGGGAAAATCGCCGAGTAGTATCTGAGCCTCACGATCCATGCGCAGAACATGAAGAGGAAGACGAATATGGTGAAGAACGCCGGAAGCCTGTTCTTTCTCCACGTCGAAATCACGCCTACCGGAAGGAAGACGAGAAGTGGGAACATCGCGAGCTTTGCGAAGTACTCTATGTCGCCATAATCGCCTGTCATAAGCTGCATTAGCCCCGAAAGTCTGGAACCGGTGACGGTGCTGTCAACCATATGTGTGAGGAGCATCATGTCGTCGGCGCTGCGTATGGACAGGACGACAAGGAAGGCCGATGCGAATATGGCGGCGCACAGGACGCCGCCGATGAGCATCTCCCTGGTGAGCATCTGTTTCCTTCTGAATATGAGATTGTATGATATCATGGCAGCGCATACGACGATGAAGGATATCTTCGTCAGCAGCCCGAGAGCCGCAACGACTCCGGCAAGGTAGAACATCCTCCGGTCGACCAGCGCGCGCTCGAAGAGTATTATGAAAGCCACGGAGAGGGCCATCATCGGTATGTCGGTGAGGAACTTGGAGCCCCACCTCCAGAACTGCGGGAAGCACATTAGCACGAGAAGCGACAGTTTCGCCGTCTTCTCATCAGTGAGCTCCCTGAAGAGCATGAATGACAGGATGAGCGAAAGTAGCATGAAGATGAGTGGTATCACATATCTTGCGCCGACAGTCCCAATGGCGGACTCAAAAACCGCGAAAAGAGCAGGAAGCATTGGAAGCCTGTGCAGGAACGTCTCCGTGTAAGTCCCCGTGGCCATGTGCCTTCCGAGGAGCATGTAGTCCGACCCGTCCGTTGTTATGGTTTCGGCGGAGAAGCACAGTGAATACACCGCCACTGCCGAAAGCAGGACCAGAAGGATGAATGAGTTCTTCCTCAGAAAGGAGTACGCGGCCTCTCTGTCAATCTTTGCTGAAGAAGTTGGAAACCGACGCGCAGACATCCAGAATCTCCTCTTTCTTCAGGTAAGGGTTCATCGGAAGCGAAAGAATCTTTGAGGCTATGGATTCTGCGATGGGAAGCTCTGGGAATCCATAGTCCATGTATGCAGGCTGCTTGTTTATCGGGATTGGATAGTATATGCCTGACTCTACGCCGGAGCTCTTCAGATGGCTGAGGAGAGCGTCACGGCTGTCAGTCATTATGGTGTACACGTAGTAGGCGGCCTTGGCGTAGTCCTTCTCGGTTGGCAAGGCAACGTTTGGAGGGAGGTTCTTTGAGTACACGGCCGCCACGTCTCGTCTACTCTCGAGCCAGCCGGGTAGCCTCTTCAGCTCTATCCTTCCTATTGCCGCGAGTATCTCCGGCATCCTGTAGTTGTAGCCTATGACATCGTGCTCGTACTTCTTGTCCTTGGCCCTTCCCTGGTTCCTTATCATGCGCATCTTCTCCGCCAGCTCGGAATCTCCCGTGGTGACCATGCCGCCTTCACCGCACACCGTCATGACCTTGGACGGGAAGAAGCTGAAGGCGGCGGCTGTACCTATGGAACCGGCCTTCCGGCCCCTGTACTCGGCGCCATGCGCCTGGCATGAGTCCTCGAGCACGAAAATCCCCTTGGCCTCCGCAATCTCCGTTATGGGGTCCATGTCTGCAGGGTGGCCGTATATGTGCACGGGGATTATTCCCTTGGTCCTGGATGTTATCGCGGCTCCTATCTTCGCAGGGTCTATGTTGTGCGTGTCAGGCTCCACGTCGACGAGCACGGGCTTGGCTCCAGCGTGGACTATGGCATTTGCTGTCGCGATGAACGAATGCGTGGTGGTTATGACCTCGTCTCCATGGCCGACACCCATGGCCGCGAGGGCGACGCTGAGGGCGGACGTTCCCGACGAGGTCGAGACAGCCTCCTTTGTCCCGCAGAAGGCCGCGAACTCGCTTTCGAATCCCTGCGACTCCTTGCCCATGACGTACCTTCCGGACTCGAGGACGTCAATGACTTTTCTCTTTATTTCGTCATCAATCGCAAGGTTGGGACTGCAGAGCTTTATCATGAGAAGACCACCATAGAGAAAATAGCAGTGTATGTTTAATATGCTTTCTCCCCGCTATCGAACGCGAGATTCGCTACCTCATTTATCTTCTTCGCGGGATTGCCTGCCACCACCGCACCTGGAGGGACGTCTCTCGTGACGACGGACCCGGCGCCCACAAGAGAGTCCTTGCCTATGGTGACCCCTGGGAGCACCGTCACGTTGGCGCCAATCTTCGCATTCTCTCCAACGGTCACGCCTAGAAGGTGCTCTTTCGCATGAGGGCTCTTCGGATAGGGGGCGTTTGTGAGCGTGACACCGGGCCCGATCCATGCGCCGTCCTTTATGTCGCTGTACTCCGGTATGAAGGCGAGGCTGTGCATCCTCACGCCGTTCCCTATCCTGCAGTCCCTCTCAAGGACGGCTCCCGTTCCTATGCTGACGTCGCTGCCTATGGCGCAGTTCTCCCTTATCATCACGCGATGCCCGGTCTCGAGCCTGTCACCTATTATGCTTCCGGCGTATATGACGGAATGCGAGCGTATGTTCGCGTCCTTTCCTATGGCGGTAGAAAGCTCCCCTTCCTTCTTTCCCCTGGGAGGCTCGCCTATTATGGAGAACATGCCTATCTCGGAACCGCCCCCGAGCTTGACGTTAGCGCGAACAGTTACATCCATTCATCCACCGACCTTCACTGGCTTGCCCGTCTCAGCCGACCTGAGGCATGCCTCGCAGACCTTGGTTATCATGTATTCGGCATCGGCGCCGTCCTGGCGGCCGGCCGATGCGCATTCGCAGAAGTACTTGAGTTCTTCCTTGAGTGGCTCGTTCTTCCTTATGTCGACACGGATCTCCTTTTCGCTCACCACCTTTCCGTTTTCTATCCTGATTGGATACTTTACCATCATCTGCTCGAGGAAGTCCACGTATATCTTCTGCTTGGAGCCGATGACCCACATGTCCCTCTTCTTCTCCGGATGGAACCACGTCACCTCGAGGCTCGCCGGGAAGTCGCCGTAGTCGAGGTTCATAAGCGCGCAGTCCTCCCTCTCATCCGAGAGATAATTGACCTTCCTGCACGTCACGGTCTCGGGTTCCCTCTCCGTGAGGAAGTTCAGTATGTCGACAAGGTGGGTCGCGAAGTTCAGTATCACGCCTGAGTCCTTCCTTGGTGGTTTGTTCGAGTGTATGAACCTGGTCGTTATGTAGTGTATGTCGCCGGCTTCCGGGAGCCGCTTTTTTAGCTCCAGAACGGAAGCGTTGAACCTGAAAAGATAGCCCACCATGAGCACCAGGTTCTTCTGCTTTGCCTTCTTTATGAGTTCCATGGACTGCGATGCCCTTGGTGTCATGGGCTTTTCGACTATCACGTGCTTCCCAGCGTCAATGCAGTCAGAAACGACGTCGTAGTGAAGGTCCGTGGGAACGACGACGGACACGGCGTCCACTTCGGGCAGCATCTTCCTGTAGTCGCTGAAGAACTTGACGGAGAACTCGTCGGCGATTTTCCTGGAGGTGGGGTTTATGTCGGCTATGCCGACGAGCTTGCAGTTGAGCTCGCTGTAAACCCTCACGTGGTTCTTCCCCCACTTTCCCGCACCTATCACGCCGACTTTGAGGGACATGTGTTATTTTTGATAAAGCGGTGTTTTAAAGCGTTCGCCGGGAGAAGCTAGCCGGTGGAGGACATTATTATGCGCCAGGCCGCGCTCATGAATTTCTTCATCTCGGTTGGGTTGGAGACCCTCATCAGCGTCTGCACTATGAAACGGGGCCTGAAGTAGTACTGTTTGTAGGCCCGCTTGACCCACTTGCGCTGTTCTGCCGGCGGCAGCTCCTTCAGGTTGAGCTGGCCGTCGGAGAAGAAGAGGTGCATGAACTGGCTTGTCCTCTTCATGTACCAGTGGGGGTCCTTTATGGCTCCAGTCTTCACCGCCCAGAAATATATGTCGGTGTTGGGATAAGCCATGGTCGGCGCGAAGTTGGCGAAGTCCGGGCTGAGCTCCTTTGCGAAGGCTATGGTCTTCCTGACCGTCTCCGGCGTCTCTCCTGGATTCCCTATCATGAAGAAGCCCTGAGTCGTTATTCCTGCCTTCTTTGTGAGACGGAACGCTCTTCTCACCTGGTCAAGGGTTATGTTCTTGTGTATGTTGTCGAGTATCTTCTGTGAACCAGATTCTATGCCGTACGCTATCTGCTTGCACCCGGCTTCTTTCATCGTCTTGAGAAGGGGTCCGTCGACGCAGTCGACGCGCGTGTTGCAAAGCCACTCTATCCTTATCTTGCGTTTCTTGATTTCATTGCAGAAGTCGATTACCCAGTCCCTTCTTACAGTGAAAGTGCTGTCCTTTATGAATATCTCATCGATGCCGAACTTCTTGTTCAGCTCCCCTACCTCATCCACGGTATTGGCCACGGACCTCATCCGCAGCCTTCTTCCCATCGTGGTGTGGACATCGCAAAAAGCGCAGTTGAAAGGGCATCCCCTGGTCATTATTATGGACCCGACCCTCTTCTTGGACCCGCTGAAGATTGAGTAGTCCGACAAGTCTATCAGCTTGTGGTCCGGGAACGGTATGCTGTCAAGGTCCTCTATGAAAGGTCTTGCCTGGTTTGTTTTTATCCTGCCTCGGCTGTCACGATATATGAGGCCCTTTATCTTGGAAACGTCGCCGTCTGGGATGGCTCTCGCGAGTTCCACTATTGTCTCCTCACCCTCTCCGCATATGAGGTAGTCCACGTCATTTGTGTATTCCAGCACTTCGCCTTTCGTGCCATTTATGTGGGGACCGCCGAGGCATATCCTGACACCGGGACATTCCTCCTTCACGAGCTTTGCGAAGTCCAGCGTTATCGGGACGTGTGGTGTCATTATGGAGATGCCGATGAGGAATGGCATCTCTGACTTTACCATCGAGACGACATCATCCATGCTGTAGTCTTTGACCCTCCAGTCCACGACGTTGACATGGAATCCGGCCTTTTCCAGTGACGATGCGAGGTAGAGTATGCCTAGCGGGGGGAGCGTGTTGCCTTCGTCCCTCCCCACCTCTATCGGGGGAACCAGAAGTAATACATTGCTTTTCATTGGATCACTTGAACCGTCGGGCTTCTTGCTATATACTCATTCAGAATCTATTTAAATTTTGGTGTCTACTATCAATACCTGCTGTGGTCCGTATGAAGAAGTCCCATATTCTGAAGAGCGGGATGGCGCTCATGAAGGTCTATGCAGGAGGCAAGGTTCCGCTGAAGGTCTCCCACTACATAACCTACAGGTGCAACCTGAGGTGCATATTCTGCTCGGCGTGGAAAAACAAGGGAAGAGAGGAGATGACGACAGATGAGATAAAGGATGCCATGGACGCATTCAAAAGCATGGGTACCGTTTCCTGGAGCATAAGCGGTGGTGAGCCATTCATAAGAGATGATTTGCCTGAGATTCTCAGGCACGCCAAGTCCAATGGGTTTATTACGAGCGTCGTCACTAACGGCACCTTTCCGCACAGGATAAAGGATGTGAAGGGTCTTGTGGACCTTTTACTGATAAGCATAGAAGGCGGAAAGGACGAGACCGACCATTACAGGGGAACGGGGACGTTCGACAAGGTGAAAGAGACGATAGGTGAGGTGAAGAAGTACGGGATTAACACAAACCTGAACACCGTGCTGAAATGGGACAACAGGAAGCAGATGGAGTATATAATAAATCTCGCCGAAGAGAATGGCCTGATGTGCGGTTTCCAGCCCATATTCGACTATAGTGACGGGAGGGAGCTGAAGGAGATAGTCGAATCCGAAGCCAAGCTGGAGGGTATCCACGGAAACATACGATTCATAGAGAAAGCAAAGAAGGAAGGAAAGCCCATATTGAATTCGTTCTCTTACATGAAGTACATAAGAAACTACGGCAAAGGCGATTTCAAGAAATTGCGTTGCTTTGCAGGAAGGAATACGGTCCTGTTGGAGCCCGACGGAACCATGAAGAGATGCTACTGGGATGCGAAGCCTGTAAAGAAAGGCGACTGGAAAGAGTCTTTCAGATGTGTCGGGAAGGCCCCTGAAGGCTGTTATTGCTGGCCGAAATGCCATGGTGAGAACAATGCCATATTTTCACTGAGCATTGATTCAATACTGAATGCGAAAAAGCGCATATGAACAGGTCTGGCAGGCATGCCGTTCATGGGTTTCTCTTCTTGCGCATGTGCTCGCAGGACTCCTGTCCCATGATGCCCGGAAACTAATAAAAAGAGGGAATAGAAAGGTATAAGTGGTTACATGTACAAGAAGCACAAGGTCGCACTCGTCGTCCCGGCGTACAAAGAGGAGAAGATGATAAGGGCCACGATGGAAGGCGCGGGGAAGCAGTTCGACAGGATATACGTGATTGACGACTGCTCACCTGACAAGACCGCATCCATAGTGGAGGCTCATTCCAAGAAGGACAGGAGGGTCGTCCTCCTGAGGCATGAGAAGAACAAGGGAGTCGGCCAGGCCATAATAACGGGATACAAGCAGGCCGCAAAGGACGGTTGTGACATAGCCGTGGTAGTGGGCGGGGACAACCAGATGGACCTCGCCGACGTGGATAATTTACTCGAGCCCATAGTGAAGGGCGAGGCCGACTACGTCAAGGGCAACAGGTGGATGTGGCACTCTCTGGATGTGATGCCAAGGCACAGGTTCTTTGGGAATTCGAGCCTTTCGCTTCTGACCAAGCTGGCATCCGGATACTGGAAGATATTCGATACGCAGGATGGATACACGGCGACCACCAGGAACCTCATAGAGACGGTAGACTGGAGCAAGGCGTGGAAGGGGTATGGCTACGTCTCCGACTGGCTCATAAGGCTGAACGTCTATGGGTTCAGGGTGAAGGACGTGCCTAGGAGGCCAATCTATCTGGAAGGGGAAAGGCAGTCGCAGATAGGCATAGGAAGATACATGGTGAGGGTACTGCCGATGCTCATGAAGGGCTTCTTCTGGAGGCTAAAGGAGAAGTACATAGTGAGAGACTTCCATCCGCTGGTGTTCTTCTACATACTGGGCCTCATACTCACGCCCGTGGGTTTTCTGACGGGATTGTGGCTGATTTGGCACAGCCTGTTCGTGGGCGGCGTGAGCGGGTCAACGGCCGTGTTGGTGGCCATGATGCTCATACTCGGCCTTCAGTCGACGTTCTTCGCGATGTTTTTTGACATGGAAGCAAGCAAGTGAATCTAAATTTAAATAATACAGCCAATTTGGTTGTATGTTTCTGCGAAGAAGGGTCAGGCCCGAGATTTTCACTAAACTTCTGGCGGCATTCATCATTGTGTATGCGGCGGTGCTCCTTGTCGGGATAGGATACAGGACGGCCATCTGGGATGAGTTCCAGAATACGGCCCTCCCCTTCCTTCTGTATGACATGACGACAAACGCCGGAAGCATCGGTCCCGGCTTCGCGGCGTTGAAGGCATACGCCATCGATTACCAGGCCCATTATGCGGTCTTCTACAGCCTCATACACCACCCACCCTTCCACCGCATATTCCTCTATGCGGCTTTCATGCTGGCTGGCCCCGGGGAGGTCTCCGGAAGGGCGGTGAGCGTGGCGTTCGCCGTCCTGGCGCTTGTCGTGACGTATATGGCCGCATACAGGATGACAAAAAGAAGAGACCTGTCTTTGCTTTCCTCTGTGACGCTTGCGCTCATCCCGACGTTCTCGGAGTTCAGCCGCCTGATAATGCTCGAAATTCCGCTTGTAGCGATGACAACCCTGACCGTCTATGCGTTCCTGAGGTATGAGAAGAGCCGGAAGGCCTCTGATGCAATACTGCTGGGTGTCGCGGCGGGACTATGCATGCTCACCAAGAACTACGGCCTGCTCGTGCTGGTGCCTTTGGGGCTGTACATGCTCGTTGAGGGAGGCATCCGCTCATTCGCTGACAGGAAAGTGCTGATGGCGCTGGCCGTTGCGCTTGCCATGGCCGTCCCGTGGTATGTCTTCGCGGCCATGCTCCCGTCGATTGCTGGTGTTAACGAAAACCTTGTAGGCGCGTATGTAAGCTACTTCTCTCCGAACCCGGAGGTGTTTGCCGAGGTCCCGTCATTCTATCTCATGACATTCTCGTGGATACTGGGCCCGCTTTCAATCCTGGCGGTCGTGAGAGCCTTCATGAGGAGGGACAAGACGGATGTGCTGCTTCTACTGTGGGCGCTTTCGTATTTCATCTTTTTCATGGTTGCGATAGGCCCTTCGGTAGGCCATTTGCACAGGTTCATAATGCCGGCTCTCCCGGCTTTCGCCATACTCATTGCAAGACTCATGGGAGAGATTGTGGACTCGAGAAGGTTCAGGCACCCATGGCACATCATAATGGCCGTGCTTGTCTGCTCTGCAGCACTCTCGGTTGCGTACAACGCTTCCGTCGACGTGAGAAAGCCCATGGACGAGGCGTCAGTGTACATACTAGCGAATTCCAATGTGGGGGACGGTGTTATAACTACAGACTTCTACCAGACATTCTACCTGCTAAAGCACGACAGGGACCTCAAGGTGTTCAACTTGAACGCAAGGAACATGGAAACTCTGGGCTCGATACTCAACAGCACTCACGCAAGCCCGGCGAGGGATGCGGTGGGCATTAAGAATCCTGAAAACTATAGTTATCTTGTGCTAGAATACCCTCTCCAGCCCAAGGTGGAGGCCAATCCGGACTTCGTCAGCTTCATAGAGGACAGCGGCTGTCTCCACAAGGAGAAGGTTTTCGGGAACGAAACCGAGATAGTGTTATACAGGTTTGATGAGGATTGCGCATGAAGGTGTCTGTGATCATCCCGGCTTACAACGAGGAGAAGGCCATAGCAGAGGTCTTGGAAGACGTGAAGGTCGCGGCGCTAGGCAGCCATGAGGTAATAGCCGTTGACGACGGCTCTTCGGACGGGACCTACGAGAAAGCGAGGAAGGTGAAAGGTGCCAGGGTTATAAGGCACAGGAGGAATACGGGAAAGGCTGGTGCGCTCAAGACGGGATTCGAGGCAGCGAAGGGTGAGATTCTTGTCACTATAGATGCCGACTGCACTTATCCTGCAAATGACCTTCCAAGAATAGTGGAGCCTCTCCTGAAAGGGAAGGCGGATGTCGTGATAGGGTCCAGGTTCATGGGAAAGAGCACAGAGATGGCGAGGCTCAATTACTTCGGCAACTGCATATTCGCGGCCGTCGTTTCGCTTCTCACGGGAAAGAAGGTGACGGATCCCTCATCGGGCATGCGGGCCTTCAGGAGGGATGTCTGGAAATCCCTTGACATAAAGGCCAAGGGCCTGGACTGGGAAGTCGAGATGACCACGGCGTCTGTAAGGAAGGGTTACAGGCTCATGGAAATTCCGATAGAGTATCACGACAGGGTCGGGGAGGCGAAACTCAGCAGGTTCAAGGACGGCTCCAAGTTCCTCCTGGCAATACTCAGGGCGCGCTTCTGAACTCCTTCAGCACGTCGCTGCTCCTTATGGGATTCGAGACCCACAGCACAGCTCCGGCGGCTCCCATGACCACATACGTAGTCATGAAGGATAGGAGGGAAAGCGAAACGGCAGACTCCGAGGGTATTGACACGAGGGAAAAGAAGAATATCAGCGCCGCGTCCCTAGTGCCTATGCCTGAGAAGGATACGGGAAGGGTGTCTAGAAGGACAGCTATTGGCACCACGCCCATGAAGAAGGTGTAGGGAAGATCGAGGCCTATGGCGGAGGAAAGCAGCCAGAACTGGCTTATTGATATGATCCACGTCACGACGCAGAGGAGGACAGCAGCTCCCAGCATGGGCTTCCTCATCCCGGATAGGCCTTCGTAGAAATCGTGGAATGCCCTCCCGAGAACGTTATGGTACCTTGATGGCAGCAGCCTGAGCGAGAGCGGCCTCGCGACCCTTAGTATGATTGACTTCCTCATGAGTGCCGCGACGAGTACCAGGAAAATCAGGAAGGCGCCGGAGATGTATGCCAGAAGGCCTGTGCCCTGGGACATGCCTCCGGCTATTACGGCCATCCCCGCAAGCGAGAAACAGAAGAGCACGACTATGTCGTTTATCCTGTCCAGAAATACGGTGGTGAGGGACTTGCCCCCGCTCAGGCCCGTCTCTTTCCTGAGGTACAATGCTCTTGAAAGGTCGCCTATCCTGCCGGGTGTTATTATCCCTAGGAAGAACCCGGACAACCAGGCTCGTATGGACTTCAGCAGGCTGTACCCGGTACCATATGACCTTATAATCACATTCCACTTGAGGCTCTTGAGTATGATGTTCGGCACCGCCAAGAGTATGGAGCACGAGACGAGCGCCGGGTCAGCAGAGGACAGTATGGAGAGGAGCCTTCCGGTGTCTATGTTGAGTATTATGACGGCGAAGATGACCAGGCCTACTAGCGGCAGGAATGATGCCTTTCTCATCTTAACGCCTTCCTGCGGAGTCAGCTTTCCTCATGCTTCTTTATCCTCTTCATGAGGCTTTCTCTTTCCTTTATGTGGAGGTCCACGTCAAGGAACGAGAGGAGGTCCTTCTCCGTCTTCAGTATCGTTTTCCATTTTCCTATGTCGAGATACTTGCCACTTAACACCACGCCGTAGACACTCTCGCCGTTCCTCAGCGCCAAGTCTATGGCGTCCGTTATCTGTATCTCTCCCTTGGCCCCAGGCCTGGTCTTATCTATATAGTCGAATATCTTCGGCTCGAAGACGTAAGCCCCGCACATGGCATAGTAGCCGCCGTTCACCCTGTAGTCCCTCGCCTTCTCTGCGCCGGGCTTCTCCACCACCTTTGTCACGGCGCCGCAGCAGTCGTTTTCCATCTTCACCCTGGCGATCCCGTATCCCTTCGGGTCGGTAACCTCGAAAAGGAGAAGGGTCGCGATGGGTTTTTTCTTTTTGTGCACATTTATCAGCTGCTTTATCTCATCCTTGGGCTCTATGAAGGAATCGCCGAGAAGCGTGACGAAGGTCGTGTCTATCCAGTCCTTCCCCTGATTTATCGCATGGCCAAGGCCCTTTCTCTTCATCTGGTATATGTATGCGGTGTTCACGCCGAAGAAAGAGCCGTCGCCGATGTAGTCCATGAGCGCGCCCTTCTGGTAGCCTACCACCATGAATATCTTCTTTATGCCCCCTTTCCTGAGGTTCTCTACACAGTGCTCTATAACGGCCTTGCCGAGTATAGGGTACATCTCCTTTGGGACCGCCCTGGCAAACGGATACAGCCTTGTCCCGCTTCCCGCGGCAGGTATGAGCCCCACTATCTCATCGCATGGCATTACCAGCACACCCCCTCGAAACCCGAGACGTTTGAAGGGTCCAGCATCCTTCTTCCTTCGATAACGATGTTCCCCTTCATGAGCCTGAAATCGTCATTCGTGAGCCGCCTCACCTCGTCCCACTCTGTCAGCAGAAGGCAGGCATCGCTGTCCTGTATGGCCGCCCTTGCGCTCATGCAGTACTCCACGCCGGGGAACTCCTTCCTGAAGTTGTCCGCGGCCTTGGGGTCGTATGCCTTCACGCGGGCCCCGGATGACAGCAGCTCGGAGACTATGGCAAGCGAAGGGGCTTCCCGTATGTCATCCGTACCAGGCTTGAAAGCAAGTCCAAGGACGGATACCACCTTGCCCCGCAGGGACGGCATGCGCCCGCGAAGCATATTGACTATGGTCAGGGGCTGCATGCGGTTAACTTCCTCTACGGCATCCAGGAGGCTCATCTTGAGTCCCTCCTTCTTCCCCTTCGCGATTATAGCCTTTACGTCTTTTGGGAAGCAGCTGCCTCCGTACCCTATCCCCGAATTGAGAAACCTCCGCTCTATCCTCTCGTCGAGGCCCATGCCGTCGGCGACCTCGTAGGAGTCTATGGACAGCTTCTTGCACAGGTTGCCCATCTCGTTTGAGAATGATATCTTCGTGGCGAGGAATGCGTTGCTCGCATACTTTATCATCTCCGCGGTCCTGGGATTGGTCTTCACCACGGGGCAACTGAACCCCCTGTAAAGCGAATATACCCTCTCCGTGGACCTTTCGTCTATGCCGCCTATTATGACCCTTCCTGGGTTCATGAAGTCGCTGACTGCCATGCCCTCCTTGAGGAACTCCGGGTTCATCGCGACGCCGAAACCACTCCCGGCCTCCTTGCCGGAGGCCTCCTCCAGTATGGGGATTATAACACCCTCCGTGGTTCCCGGAACCACCGTGGACTTGACGACCACCGTATGGTACGTATCCTTCTTTCCGATAGCACTTCCCGTCTCCTCCGCAGCCTTCCTTATGTATGAGAGGTCTACTGTCCCGTCCCTCCTCGAGGGCGTCCCGACTGCGATGAAGGTGATGTTGGTCCCAAGAACTGCCTTCTCGAGACGGGTGGTAGCATGCAGCCTCCCGTGGCCTATGTTCTTCCGGAGCATCCGGTCCAGACCTTCCTCGTATATGGGTGCCACTCCGCCGTTTATCTTCTCTACCTTGTCCTCGACCACGTCCACGAGGGTCACGTGGTTCCCGAGGTCGGCGAGGCAAGCCCCCGTTACCAACCCGACGTAACCGGAACCTATGATGGAGACTTTCATAGCATTATTTTCAGAGTGTGGTTTATATATAGTTTTGAGCGGCGCACTAGCCGGGTTTTTTAGACTGGCGTCCAATATTACTGCATGAGGAAGAAGCGCATCTCGATGACGATAAACCCGGAGGTGCTGTCGCGGATAGACTCCCTCGTGGACGGCAGGGACATAAGGTCGAGGTCCGAGGCGATAGAGTCCGTGATGTCGCAGTACCTCGAGGCTAACAAGACGGCAGTGTTCCTCGGCGGAGGGGACATGGGAAGCCTGATGATAAAGGGGACTCTCAAGCCCCTCATAAGGATAGGCGGCCGGGCGCTCATAGAGCACAACATAGAGCGGCTGAGGAGGTCCGGGTTCCGAAGGATATACATAGTAGGGAAGAGCGAGTTCATAGGGGAGTGTTTCAAGCTTCTCGGGAACGGGAAGGGAATGGGCGTTGGCATAGAGTACATAGAGGAGGCCAGGACGCTCGGGAACGCCAAGACGCTCCAGTTGGCCGAGCCCTACATGAAGTCCCCATTCCTTGTCCTGCCGGTCGACAATTTCTTCGACTTCGACCTGGACTACTTGTCGAGGGCTCACATGAAGTCCGGCGGGACGGCCACGCTTGCTGTGCAGTCGGGAAGGGATGCGAAGATAGACGTCGGGGTCGTCGAGATGATGGGAAACGGGATAATCAGCTATGAGGAGAGGCCTAAGAACCCCAAGACGTTCCTGGCCGCGACGTTCATAGGGATGTACGACCCGGCAATATTCGAGTACATACCGAAGGGGAGCGCCAAATGGGTGCTGCAGACAGACGTCTTCGGCAAGCTAATAAAGGAGAGGTCTCTCCTCGGGTGCATAGTCCCAGGCTTCTACATGAACATAGACACGGAGAAAGATGTGAGAGCCGTGGGCGAGTTCTTGGGAAGGAAAAAGTAATACTATAGTATTACTGTGTAATAAATAGTTATTTAAAAGTCCCTGTCGTAACCTCATCTAAGGTGTTTTGATGGGACTCAGGGAAAAGCTTCTTGCGGGGGACATGAAGATAGGAGTCTGGGGAACCGGATTCATAGGCTTCACTACGATGGCCAACATGGCATACAACGGCATAAGCTGCATAGGATATGACGTCGACGAGGACAAGGTAAGGACCATAAACGAGGGAAAGATACCGATAGAGAATCTCGAGTACTGGCTCGGCTTCGACATAGAGAACCTCGTCGAGAGGGGAATGCTCCGCGCCACGACTGACGTGGCTGAGATGATGGACCCGGCGATAGCAGTCCACTTCGTCTGCATACCAACGGAGAAGGGCGGAGAGCCATACGACAACATTCTGAAGGATGTCATCGGAAAGATTGCGGGGCTGAAGAAGTCGGGGCACAGCGAACCGCCTGTCGTGATAGTGGAGTCGACTCTCACGCCGGGGAGGAGCGACATGATAGTGCTCCCGATACTAAGGAATGCGGGAGTCGATGTCGGGAGGGACATGCTGTACGGCGTCGCGCCAAGGAGGGACTGGTTCGTCTCCCCGGAGAAGAGCCTGAAGAAGCTTCCCAGGGTGTTCGGCGGCACCACGCAGAAGACCACCGAGGCCATGAGGGATGTCCTGTCCCTCGTATGCGACAGCCTCGTGCCCGCCCCCGACCACAAGCACGCCGAGATGGTGAAGTCCATAGAGAACGCCTACAGGCACATGGAGATAACGCTTGCGAACCAGCTCTCGCTGGCATATCCAGACGTCAACATGACGGAGGTGCTGCGCCTCGTGGGGACGAAATGGAACATCGGGACGTATCATCCCAGCTTCGGGACCGGAGGCTACTGCATACCGCTCTCGAGCAAGTATGTGCTCCTCGGGGCGAGGCACCCGGAGAAGGTGACAATACTGAAGGAGACAATATCGTCCGACGGGCGCCAGCCTGAAGAGGTGGCGGCCAGCCTGAAGAGGCGCGGCATACGGAGCGTCGGGATACTGGGGCTCGCCTACAAGGGTGACATAAAGGTTACCATACTCTCCCCTACCATAAAGCTTGCAAAGGAGCTTTCGCGTCTTGGGATATCGGTGAAGGTCAACGATCCGTACTACACAGACGAGGAGATAAAGAGTGTATCGGGTGTCGGTTCCTTCGACTTCCCGGACGGGCTGTCGGAGTTCGACGCCGTCCTGATAGTCGCCGACCACCAGCACTACAGGTTCACCCCGCACAACTCCATCCTTAAATCCCTTGGCTCGTGCAGGATAATACTGGACAATACCGAGATATGGAAGGACATAGACTTCTCATCGAGGGGTATAGAATACCATGTGGCAGGTGATGCGGGTTGGCTGGAGCCCCTGACTTCAATGAAGAAGTAAGGCGCATAGTGCGCACGGCGCTGGCCGAGGACATAGGGAGCGGTGACATAACTACGGAGAGCACCGTGCCCTCAGGCATACGTGTCCGGGCCTCGATAGTCGCAAAGGAGAGCTGCGTCGTCTGCGGCCTTGACATCGCAAAAGAGGTGTTCTTAGGTATAGGGAAAGTCGATTTCGATAAGGCAGTGGACGACGGCGAGAGCGTGCCGGGGGGCCGGGAGATAGCCGTGGTTTCAGGCGACGCGCAGGTGATACTCAAGGGTGAGAGGACTGCGCTCAACTTCCTCCAGAGGCTTTCCGGCATAGCGACAGTCACAAGGAAGCTAGTCGAGAAGTCAGGGAGGAAGGCCATGATAATGGACACTAGGAAGACCACGCCGGGCCTCAGGGTCATCGAGAAGTACGCGGTCAGGTGCGGGGGCGGCACGAACCACAGGAAGGGCCTTTACGACGAGATACTCATAAAGGACAACCACATAAGCCTCGTGGGCCTCGGGAGCGCGGTCGCCGCCGCGAGAAAGACCGGGAAGGCCGTCGAGGTCGAGGCGAGGGACATGGGCGAGGTAAGGGAGGCTATTGCCGCCGGGGCCGACATAATACTTCTTGACAACATGCCTGCAGAAGAGATGGCCAAGGCCGTAGAGGAGATAGGCGGAAGGGCCGCCACCGAGGCCTCCGGAGGGGTCACGGAGGAAAACATAACAGAGATAGCGGCGACGGGGGTCGACCGGATATCCGTCGGCTCGCTCACGCACTCCGTCAGGTCCGTGGACATAGGCATGTACATGAAGAAGGTGTAAGTCACTTCCCCAGAAGCTCTTTCAGGCCGTCTTCGAGCCTCACGGCAGGCTCGTAACCGAGAAGCTTCCTTGCAAGGCATATGCTGGCACGGGAGTGCATGACGTCACCCTCCCTCGCTTCCTTGTAGTTTATGTGTGCCTTCTTTCCCGCTATGTTGCAGAGAATAGCGGCCATGTCGTTTATGCTGACGCTTCTTCCAGTACCGATGTTTACGGTGCAGGAAGTCCCTTTGTACTCCGCGGCCAGGAGGTTGGCCCTCGCGACGTCCCTGACGCTGACGAAGTCCCTGGTCTGCTTCCCGTCGCCGTATATGGTGATTGGATTTCCCGCGCTGATGTTCTTGGCGAATATGGATATGACACCCGAATAGGGGCTATCGGCGTTCTGCCTCGGCCCGTAGACGTTGAAGTAGCGAAGCGATGCCGTGTGCAGCCCGTAGAGCTCGCTGTAGAGGGTCACGTACCTCTCAGCCGAGAGCTTGGAGAGTGCATAGGGGGACTTGGGTCTCAGCGGGGCGCTCTCGTCGACAGGAACGCTATCGGGGTCCCCGTAGACGGATGAGGACGAGGCGAATACCATCTTCTTCACACCGTGCCTCCTGCATGCATCGAGGACGTTAAGCGTCCCTCCGACGTTTATCCCCGAGTCCATGAGCGGGTCATCTATGGAGGCCTGTATGCGCACGTTGGCCGCCTGGTGGAAGACGACGTCGGCCCCCCTGAGGGCTGCCAAGACCGCTTCCCGGTCACGCACGTCGGCCTTTATGAGCCTCATTCTCCCGCCGGGCGCAGGCATGTTCTCATTCTTCCCGGTCGAGAAGTCGTCGAGCACTGCAACGTCGTTCTTTTCGGAAAGTAGTTCAGCTATCCATGAGCCTATGAAGCCGCAGCCGCCGGTGACGACCACACGCTGTCCTTCCATCTTCATAAGCTTAATAACCGCAAAACGACATAAATAACTGACTGTCATGAAATTCGGAATAGATGAGTTCAGGAAGGTAGGGAAAGTCGTCAAGGACAACGACACCTACACGGTGATAGACGTGAGGAAGCTCGATGACCTCGTGGTCTCGCTTACCGTCCTCCATCCTGGAAAGGAGACCGGCGGCCATTCGCATGACGATGCCGAGGAGGTCTACAACTTCGGGGAAGGGTCAGGCGAGATGGAGCTCGGCGGTCAAAGGTTCCCCGTCAAGGAAGGCAGCATAGTCATAATACCGAAGGGCGCCTTCCACAAGGTCTTCAATACCGGCAAGTCCGACCTGAAGTTCGTCTGCGTGTTCGAGAAGTACGGTGACAGGGACTAGTCTTTATTGGAGAGGCAGGAATTCGCCTCGTTGTAGCATTCTATCGAGCCTATGTCGAACCATTTGTGGCTGGAATCGAAAACGAATCCCCCTACCATGGTCTTCGAGGCCAGCCATGATATGAAGAATCCCGGGGCGTCGGGATTTCCGCCCTCCGAGAGGTAGTCGTGTATCCTGCAGACGCTGCACTTAGGGAGGAAGTAGCAGCCAGTGCTCACGAGCGTCGTTGACGGGTTCTCCGGCTTCTCGCGGAACTCTTCTATCACGTTCCCTTCGCCGAGCCTGACGACGCCGTACTTACCCCTTACCTTCTCAAGGTTCTCCATGTCGTAGAGCGCCACGAGGGGCCGGCCGTTGTGGGATGACAGGAATGTGTCTATGCTGAAATCGAAGAGGTTGTCGCCGGCGACTACGAGAACGTCATCGTCTATGCGCTTTTCCCTGAGTATGAGACCGAGGGCGCCGATTGCCCCGAGCTTCTCGTTCTCCGCCATGCTCTCCTCGGAGAACACCTCCACGTCCTTTTGGAAGCTGGACCCGGACGCCCACCTGTCGAAATGCGGCTGGAACCTGCGGTTGACGGAGACGTATATCGTGTCTATGGAGTCCACGGAGGAGAGCTTCTCAATTAGATAGTCTATCATGGGCTTCCCGGCTATCGGAAGGAGCGGCTTGGGCGTCTCCTTCGTCAGCGGCCACAGCCTCCGGGCGAAGCCGCCAGCAAGAACTATCGCCTTCATCATATCACCGGTTTCGGAGTGGCAAGCAATTTAAATTAATCGGCCAAATAATGCTTTAAAGTATTTAAAAGGCTGCTTTTAAATACTTACGTTTATACACAATGAGAGTGTGGTCATATGGCGCTGAGGCCAGCAAAATGCTACAGCACGGTGAAGAGGCCCAATACGAGGGTATCCAGGCGCAGGCCTAGGAAGTCATACGTCAAGGGCGTGCCTGTCCCGAAGATAAGGTCGTTCGAGGCGGGCAACGCCAAGGAAGACTATAAGGTCAGGGCGTACCTAGTAACAAGGGACGCCGTGCAGATAAGGCACAACGCCCTTGAGGCCTCGAGGATAGCGGCGAACAAGAAGCTTGAATCGACGCTCGGAAGCGGGATGTACTTCATGAAGGTTCTCGTCTTCCCGCATCACGTCCTGAGGGACAACCCGATAGCGACGGGGGCCGGCGCCGACAGGTACCAGACGGGCATGCGGCTTTCCTTCGGGAGGCCGACCTCCACGGCGGCTCAGGTGAAGAGCGGGCAGAACGTCATAGAGGTCCGCGTCCCCGTCGGCAAGGAGAGCGTCGCGAAGAGGGCGCTGAAGATTGCATCCTCGAAGATACCGGTCCCCTGCAACATAGTCTTCAAGTGATGGCCGCCCGGTTTCTTCGTGCAATGGAGCCGGTGATTTTTTCAATATTATAAATCTCGCCTGACAATATTCATATTGGTGTCCACGTGTACACGGCAAGTCTCTTCGAGGCTGACGGCCGCCCAGAGCTTGGGTTCAAGGCCTCAGCCGTCTCTGGTCTGAAGAAGGCGGGTATTCCCGTGACCTCGGGGTTCGTGATAACTCCCAAGGCGCTCGAATCGTTCATCTCCGTAAACGGAATAAGGTCCAAGGTCAGGCAGTTCCACGAGAACGTGGACAGGAGCCCCTCCGGCCTGAGGAAGGCCGAGGAGGGCATAAAGGACCTCTTCCTGAACTCCGTGATACCAGGAGAGGCAAGGAGCGCCATCCTTGCATCTTACGGGGAGCTCTCGGTCTCCGGGGACATACGGAAGGCAGAGGCCGCGTTCAGCTTCATAAAGGCTGGAAGGGACCACGCGCTCGTGGCCGTCAGGCCCTCAGTCGTGAGGGAGGAGAAGGACAGCTTCGCTGGCGTCCTCGAAAGCTTCGTTAACGTCTCCGGCGAGGACGATGTGCTCAAGCATGTCAAGCTCTGCTGGGCGTCGCTCTTCTATCCGAGCACCTCAATGTACACGGAGGGGAGGGGCACCGGAACCCTGGATATGTCAGTGATAGTCCAGAAGATGGCAATCTCCGAGAAGAGCGGCACTGTGGCGACGGGGTTCGGCGGCGACAAGGTGCTCGTCGAGGCAACCTGGGGACTCGGGAAGGCCGCAAGCTCGGGGCTGGTGACCCCGGACGAGTACCTGCTGGACTCCGGCGGAAGGCTCATCGAGAAGAACATATCGAAGAAACTGTGGATGCTTGAGAGGAACGACATGACGGGAGTCACGTCAAAGGTCCATGTCCCGGGCAGCAGGATGGACGCGCAGGTCCTCTCGGACGCGGAGCTGAGGAAGCTTTTCGAGCTCGGGAGGAGGGTGGCCGGCGCCTTCCAGGGACAGCAGGTCATGGACTGGTGCATAGGAAGGAACAGGGTCATAATAACCGATGTAAAGCCCGGAAACTGCGACATAACACCCGTCCGCGAGGAACACCCGAGCGGGGACATACTCGTCACGGGGAGGTTCGTCTCCCGCGGGACGGCAACAGGGACTGTGAAGACCATAGGGCCATCTGGAGGCGCATTCGGGCCGGATGACATAGTTGTCATGGAAAGCTCGTCTATAGGCAACCTCATATCAGTTAAGGATGCCTCCGGGGTGATAGTCGACGAGGGCGGCAGGATGTCCAACTTCGGCATCCTGGCGAGGGAGATGGGAATTCCCGCGATTGCGGGAACGCACAAGGCAACGTCGGTCTTGAGGCTCGGCGAGCGCATAACCATGGTAACGGAGCTCGGGAAGGTCATGGCAGCCCAGGAGCCCGTCAATGAGCCGCCGGAAGGTGCCGGCCTTGAAGGCGCCATGCAGGATTCATACCAGCCCCAACATATCCAGGAGGACGCGTACGGAAGCCAGGGACAGGAGCCGCCGCAGCCGGATGAGATGCCGATGCCTTTCATCCAGGAGGGAGCAAACGAGCAGCCGACAGAAACTGAAACGCGTGCAGGGGCTGCGGTACCCGGTGAAGTGAGGCTCTTCGTGAGGGCGGGGCCGGATCTTATAGGCAGGGTGGCCCAGGCGGAGGGATACGTCATATACAACCTCCAGCCGGACCCGTCTTTGATGGGAGGGCCCGCAGCGCAGGAGACGCGCCCCGTATGGGCTTCCTGCACGGGGGAATCGGACTTCCAGTGGGCATCCGGCATAGCCAGGAGGGCGAACGATGCCGGGAACGCCGAGTCGGGTGTTCTCGTGCCTGTAGTCAGGGGAAGGGACGACCTCGAGAAGTTCAGGTACGGCGTGCCTGCCGGCGCGGGGCTCGGGCTGTCCATCAGGACACCGGCAATGCTGCACTCTGCGGAGAGCATAATAGCAGATGGTGTCGGCATGGTCAACATAGAGCTGGGGCCGCTGGCGCAGCTCTACACGGGCCTGCAGAAGCCCGACCAGGAGATAGGCGAGTCCCTCCTCGGCATGATAGGGAAGGCTGCTGAGATATGCGCCGGGAAGGGCATCACCTGCTGCGTGACGCTGGGAAGCCACCACCTGACCGACTGGAACATAGAGTCGCTCCTAAGGAAGGGAGTAGGCACGCTGTGCGTCGATGCCAGGTCGGCCGAGAACGTCAGGGCAGCTCTCGGAAGGATAAGGGATAAGATGTCTCCCGCAGGAGGCGAAGAGCCCGGAGCCGGCAAGGATGACGACGCACCGTTCCCCTTCGACTTCAGTCCGCCTTTTTCTTCTTCTTAGAGGCCTTGAGCTTCCTCTCGTATGCAGCTACCCATTTGGCCGTCTTCTCCGCGTCCGCGTAGGTGTTGCCGACGCCGGAGGTGTTGCCGACGCCTACTATGACGACCTTGTCGCCCTTCTTTGTGAGTGAGATGCTCCTTGAGACGCAGTCCATCACGGTATCGTATGACTTTATCATGCTCATGCGAAGCGGCATTATGGCCTCCTCGGAGGACATCTTGACCACTATGCTGTCCATCGGTATGCCGCCCTTCACGACCGCGTCCTCTATGTAGCTCCTCTCGACTCCCGGGCCGCCCATCGCGATTCCGACGCCCTCCGCGACGGATCCGGTCTTCTCTCCCTCGAGCTTGGCAGCCGCGTCTATCGTTATTATGCGGGCTATCTTGTGATTCTTCATGACCTTCTCCACGGCCTTCCCTGGATAGCCGATCCTGCCGCCGGGGCCCTTCGCCTTTAGGAGGAATGCCTGCCTGCCGTCTATCCTCTTGGAGGCCATGACGACGCCCTCCTCTATCTCGGTCAGCTTCTCCTTTTCTATCATCTTGGCCACCATCCACGGCCCTATGGCGTCGCCTATGGGCTCGCCCCTGGAGAGGGCGCCGGTCCCCTCGTATAGGGACTTTGCTATCCTCTCTATTATCGGCAGCTGCATCTGTATTATCATCGCGAGCTGGTAGGACTTGGTCTTCTTTATGGTCTCCACGAAGTGCCTGACTATCTTCGCAAGCATGTAGAGCTCTATGCCGCCGGACACGCCCATCTGGATGTTGGCCTTCTTCTCCTCGTCCGCCTCGGGGGCCACCTGGTCCGCGAAGTACTTGAACTTCTCCTTCTCGTTTCTTATGAGGTGGTCCAGCTTCTTCACGACCCCGTAGGGGTCCAGGCTCACGGGCTCTATCATGTAGAACTCGAAGAACCTGTCGACGCTCTCCCTCACCTTCTTCGAGGGGTTCCTGCCTATTGACTCCAGCACGAGCTTCCTGGACTTGGCCGACATCACCTCGAGCCTCACCGCACTGCTCTCGAGCTTGCCCACCATCTGGAAGAGCATTATCCTCGGATAGAACATGAAGAATACCATGAAGAATATGAGCCAGACTAGCCATGACACTATGTCTCCGCCTTGCCCGATGAGCTGGTCGAGGTACATGGAATCACCCAGAATGCTATTTTATGTTGTCGAGGTAGAATATATATTAACCCCAAACAAGTTTAAATTTGGAGAGACAATTGTTAAGTAGTGACTTCTATGTTGCTTAAGGGACTCCTGGAGTGGAAGATTCTGGCCGCGGTGTTTGCGATACTAATAGTGGCGTCGTCGGCACTCGTGAGCAACAGCGGCATAAAGGACTTCTTCCTCAATTCGACGGGGGACTTGGGGGACTGGATGGGGGATTCGCCGTTCGGTTCCATCTTCGCCACGCCGGAGAAGGAAGGCACGGCCGTGACCATAACGCTCATGGCCGACATGCTTGAGCTGGAGATGGAGGTGCCGGTGAACGTGACGTCCGGGGACACCGTGATAAGGAACTTCAAGGGGCCCATAACCTTCGATTTCGCCAACAACAGGACATCCTTCGTCCTTTCGGGGAGCGACTTCTCATTCGACACGGGGCTCGGCGACACCACAGTAAGGGACGTCAGGATAACCAAGCTCATCCTCGATGACATGGACTTCGTCGTCGAAAGTGAGAAGACGAACATAACGGGGACCGGGGACACGATAGAGATATACGACTTCGAGGGAGACATCACTGCCGGAAGGTACCTGGAGCTGAGGGGCAATGTTTCAAGTGTCAAGGACGGCAAGTGGTCCATAAGCTGAGCTCACTGGCGATAGTTCCTAAGCACCTTCTGCAGGAAGTTCCTCTCAAAGCCGCGTATGCCAACATTGCACCCTATCCCGCTTGACTTTAGGTAAGCGAGAGCACCGCCCATCTCATGGTATAGCTTGTCCTTGTCCTGCAGGCCGGGATTCCTGCGCCTCAGGGTGCCGTCTATGTAGAAATCGATTATGCCGCCGGGGTCTTCTTCAGAACCCGTCATACATTGTATTGTCCGGGCCTATAGTAAAGCTTACGCTTCGTCTCCATGCTTCTTCCTGGCGCTGTCCGCCGTGAGCTCCACTACCTTGGCGTATGCAGGTCTCGTGACCAGTATGCCGACGAGTATTCCTATGACAGTCGTTATCACGAAGCCCCTTATGAAGACGCCAGCGGCGAGGAAGAGGAGCGGCATCAGGGCCGATATGGTCGTCGCGGCTGCCGTGAATATTATGAAGAATGCCTTGCCTATCTTCTCCTTGAGGCTGTAGAGCTTCTTGGACACCCGCCTCCCGCTGAGTGTCTCGTCCGCGATGACCACCATCTGGTCTACGCCGACGCCTATGGCGGCTATTATGCCGCCTATCGCCGGGAGGTCTATGTTCCAGCTCATCAGGCCGAGTAGCGGTATCAGCACGGCGCCTATCCATGCGGATGCATCGGACTCCCGGAGCTTCCACCAAGCGAGGCCTATTATGATCAGGTTCACCACAAGTACCGTTCCCCATATGCCTGCGTCATAGGCGCCGGAGGCCGATATGCCTAGTATTATGATGGCTTCTGAGAATCCCGTCATCACGAGGGGTATGCCTATCTTGAAGCTCCGGTAGCGCACGAATATTATGAGCACCACGACCACGCCGGCCGCGAGCGCCGCCATGAGGGCCGACTGGATGAAGTTGGAACCGAGCGTGGGGGATATTATGGATATGGAAGAGGTCTCCATGGTCACCGGAAGGGAGCCCGACCTGAGTATGGTCTGCAGCTTCATCTTCTCTTCTAGCGCCTCCTCCCTCGTGTCCCTGCCGCCGTCTATCTGGGGAGTCGCGTACGCCTGGCCGCCGAGCGAGGACGATATGCGCAGGCTGGACTGCAGCTCGTTGTCCAGGTACAGGTATATCATGCAGTCCTTGAGGTAGTAGTCCCCGCTGTCCAGGTCCAGCTGGCTCGGTACGCCTGAGGTCACCTTGGCGAACCTCTGGGCGCCATCGCTTGAGACCAGTATGGTGAAGTAGAACCTGTAGGAGCTTCCCGCCGGCACCAGCCCGGAGTGCTGCGGGTCCGTGTATATAAGCTCTATGTCGTCGCCGCTGTAGACGCTTCCGAGGAGGATGACCTCGTTCGATGTCACGTTGGCCACCTCGAAGTTTATGTCGTCAAGCACGAAGCTGTTGTTCTCGGGCACCCTCTTGCCGTCGACGGTTATGGTGCCGTTTGACACGGTCATGCCGTAGCTGTCGTCTCCCAGCACTATCTGTCCCGTGCCTCCGCTCAGCTCCACCGGCTTCGATATCTTGGCCTCGAAAGATCCCTTTGACGAGAGAAGCTGGTCTACGACCTCGGAGCTCAGCCCCGTGGCCTCTATCTGCACGTACCATCCGTCGGGGGACTCGATCGGGAAGAACTTTATCTCCTTCAGCCCGTATATGTTCATCCTCGTCTGCAACGTCCCTATGACCTGCTCTATAACGGACTTCGTGGCGTTCTCCTTCGGCTTGAGCGTTATCCTCGTCCCTCCCCTCAGGTCGAGGCCGAACTCAAGGTTCAGCCTCTCGACAGGCTGCACCTCTATGCCGAGGCTGCCGTTGACAGCGAAATCATGGGGCACGCCGTCAGCGACTATCTCTACGGGGCCGCTCGTCAGCCCCTCCGTGGCGCTGTTCCAGTCGTCCAGAGTCGATACTGCATGGTCGTTGACCTGGGTTATAATGGATCCCTGTTGTATCACGCCGAAGGCGGGGGAATCGCTAGTCACGTAGACCGTCTCGACCCCGTATCTCTTGTCGGTGAAGCCTATGGCGAAGACTGCCCCCAAGACCACCACGAAGAGCAGCAGGAGTCTCCAGTACTTGAGCATCTAACCAATCCCCCTCGCTTCGCAGTACCACCTGAGTATGACCGAGTTGAAGAGCCATGTGTTGGCTATGTCTATCGTGAGCCCTATGAATATCACGGAGGCTATGTCGATCAGGACATCGGGAAGCGGCATTATGAGTATGGCTATCATGGCACCTATGCTTGTCAGTGACATGGTCAGGCCGGTCTTGAGCGCGCCCGTTATCTTCTCGCCCATTGAAAGCCCATGCTCCTTCTCGCGGAGGAGCCTGCTGGTGAGCATTATGTCCGTGTCCACGGAGTATCCTATGAGCATGAGTATGGCACCGAGGGATGCAAGGGAGAACTCTATGCCGAAGACCTGCATCAGCGCCAGTGTGACCACTATGTCGGATGCGGCCGACATTATTATGGCGAACGATGGCACGAACGTCCTGAATACTATGAAGGCTATGATGCCCATCATTATGAACGCTACTATTATCCCTGTCTGTGCCTGGGACCAGAACACGGAACTGAGCGCGGAGCCTATGTTTTCGACTGAGAAGTCTATGACGTCTATCCCGCTCTGGTTGAGGCGCTCTATGACCTTGTTGTAGTCTATCTCAGCGCCTACCTGGATGGAGGCGCCCTGTGTCCCGAAACCCCTTAGGCTCCTGACGGCGACGGAGCCGAAATCCGTCCCTAGCGCGTTCTGTATTGCCTGTACCTGCACGTCAGTGCTCGTCTTTATGTTGATGAGTGTGCCGCCGCGGAGCTCTATGCTCCTGTCGAAGAAGTCGCCAGTTGTCACGTACTTGTTGACCAACAGGCCTACCGACATCACGAGGAGCACCACCGGTATAATGGCTAGCACCCTGTAGTCTATCTGTCTTCCGAGGACGCTTATCTTGTAGTCGGGCTTCATGTCAACCATCGTCTGCTGTGTTGCCGTGTGGAGATAATTGTTTTTTGTATATTTTAAGATGGCGCCTTTTATTAAGTAGTATGTACGACCTGGCGGTAATCGGGGCCGGTCCGGTGGGGTCGTTCCTTGCGTCGCGTTGCGCTTCTGGAATGGAAGTCCTCGTTCTAGAGGAGGATGAATCGGCAGGCTCAAAGGCATGCTCGGGTCTCGTCTCGGAACGCTTCATGGACATGCTGCCCCGCGAAGTGAGGAATGCCGAGGGCCTTGTCCAGCACAGGGTGAGGGGAGCGGACGTGCATTTCATGGGAAAGGCTCTGGGCTTCAGGAAGAGCGGCACGGCGGCGTATGTACTGGACCGGGGGATGCTCGACATGCTCATGGCGCGCCACGCGGTGTCCTGCGGCGCGCAGGTGAGGTACGGAGAGCGTGTTCTCGGCGCGAGGGAGAAGCCCGACTGCGTCGCGCTGAGGACCCAGAAGCACGAGTTCATGGCCGGGACCGCGGCTGGCTGCGACGGGGCCAGGTCCGTCGTGGCGGCAGCCATGGGAGCCGCGCCGGCGGAAGTGGTCAACGGCCTGATACTCTACGAGGAAAAGGAGGCTCGCGGGGACAGCGTGGGCATGTGGTTCGACAAGAGCCTCGTGAAGGATGGGTTCTTCTGGAAGATACCGAGGGGCGCCACGACTGAATACGGGTGCATGGGAAAAGGGCTTGGCTTCGGCATGCTCTCCAAGTTCTTCGGCCTGCAAGGAGTGGAGGGGCTCCGGAGGGATGCCGCGCCAATACCGCTGGGCCCGCCGGAGAGGACTGTCTCGGAAAAGATGCTCCTGGTGGGTGATGCGGCCGCCCAGACCAAGCCATGGTCAGGAGGCGGGCTGGCCTATGGGTTCATAGCGGCAGGATGCGCCCGGGAAGCTCTCCTGAAGGGGGATGGTCTCGGCTCTTACGAGGCTTCATGGAGGAAAATCCTCATGAAGGACATACATGGGGGGTTGATGCTCAGGGAGTTCTACAGGGACCTGGACCTGGATGGGCTCTCATCGGTGATCGACAGGCTCGAGAGCGCGGGTAGCCGTGGGGAGGGCATAGACTTCGACTTTCCCCTTTCCAGCATTGCGGGTGGGTTGCCTGATGTATGAGATGGGCTTGGATATAGA
>CAZTRL010000004.1:0-41692 GCA_964616715.1 uncultured archaeon
AGCTGACGCCGTCGGTGCCGGTGTAGGCATCCCCGCCGGCGTTGACGGCGTAGACGACAGGTGGCGTGTCCTCCTCAAGAGACGCATCGAACTGCCATATCTGCCATCCTTCGTGGCAGTCCCACGAGCCGGCTTCCCTTGAGCATGAGTAGATGACCACGAAGTTCCCCTGTGCTGACGGCCTCTCCTGGGAAAGTCCGAAATCGGAAGGCTCCATTGATATATCACCCGACACCGTTCCGTTGAGCCAGTCGCCGCTGAGGGTGTTGCCCGAGAGCTCAAAGCGTTCCCACTGGCTGCCGGCGAAGCTGACATAGCAGTAGCGGTAGACGGCGAAATCGGATGTCGTGACACTGAGCATATCCGAATCGGCAGCCGAAGCGAAGCGGACGTCACGGGAGCTTAGAGAATAGGACCCGGCCGGTTCCGCAAAACCCGAGTAAACGGCATGTGGGACATATCCCGTCAGAAGAAGTGTGCCCGACCAAGCACCGCATGCCAGGAAAGCTGCGCATGCCGCAAGGGCCGCAATCCTTACATCCATAATAAGATATTGGCAATACATCCTTATTTAGAACTTCACCGGGCACGCAGCGCGGCGGACCCTACGGGGAGAAACGCGGCTCAGGAAGCGCCAGTGGCCCCGGAACCGCCCTTCAAGGACTCGACCATCCTTCTCACTTCCTCGTCGCTCATCCCATGGGATGCTATGTAGCCATCGCATATGCCTTTCAGCTCCGCCACCTGCGCCGGATTTTTCCAGTCGATGGATGAGGATATCTCGTATATGCCTTCCAGGACGTCGTAGGTCACGCCGTTAGTGACCTCGAGCTTCCTTTCATCAAGCACTGCCCTGAATTCATTCAGCGTGCTCTCACGGCAGCCGTTCACCAGATCCGGCGTCACGCGTGACCTGAACTTCTCATCGCTAAGAAGCATGTAAAGCTCCGATATGGCGCCGTCGGATATGTGTACCAGGCTCCCGTAGGTGCCGTTGACGAGCTTCCCCATGGCGCCTGCTCCGGAGTATTCGCTGATTATTGACATGAAACCTCTATGAGTAGCAAGTTTTTTAAAAGATGGCCACCATGGAACGCCTCACGCCGTTCCTTTTAATAATGATGGCAGCTTATTGATGGATATGATGAGAAGCCTGCTCAACATGTTCACCGGCCGCCCAGTCCTCTGTGTCTACGACCTCACGACCAGATGCAACTCGAAGTGCTCCATGTGCAGCATCTGGAAGAGGAAGGAGCCGGAGATGGAAATCGGGGAGATAAGGAAGGTGTTCTCCGACCTGAAGAGGTTCGGCATACACACGGTCTTCCTGCAGGGAGGGGAACCCCTCCTCCGGAGCGACTTCTTCGAGATAGCACAGATGCTCGACGGGATGGGCTTCACGCAGGCCGTCCTGACAAACGGAATACTAAGCGACGGGAAGTTCCTCTCCAGGCTCTCCGGAATTAACAGGAAAGGAAGGATATCGGTCACCGTGAGTCTGGACACGCTGGACCGCGCGAAATACAGGAAGATACGGGGCGTGGACAAGCTTGAGACGGTCCTCGGAAACATCAGGGCGCTGTCAGAGCACAGGAACCTCCGCGGCAACCTGCACGCGACGGTGACGAGCATAAACCACGGGGAACTTCCCGCTCTTCTCGAGTTCTCGAAGAAGCTGGGTCTCGGCTTCAGCTTCAACAGCTACAACGACAGCATAAACTACGCTTCATCGAAGGACAGCGAGCTGTCCCTCGGGAAGGGCCCGGAGCATGTGATAGCGTCCATGGAGAAGGCGCTCTCGGGGATGCCGCGCATCCACCATCCATTCATAAGGTGCAACATGCGCTACATGAGGGGCGAGGACGTGGGAGCGTGCGATGCGTTCAGGAACTCGCTTAGGCTGACACCAGACGGAAGGCTCAGCCCCTGCCTCGAACTTCCGCCTGTGCTCGACCTCACGAAGGCCGACATAAACGCGCAATGGCCGAAAATAAGCAGGATGATGTCCAGGAGGATAAAGGCGTGCTACACGCACACTCCGTGCTTCTACGGCTGCACGAGGGGCATCGGATGCGTCAAGAGAAGCCCCGTGGCCTCCGCACTGGGCGCGATGGGCTCGATTGCCGGGAAACGCTGAGAAATCCGCATCCGCTGGCCACGAGGCTCCGGAAACATTTATAAACATTGTATCACGGGTATAAAGATTGGTCAAAATGGCTGTAAAGAAAGGAGATAAGGTAAAGGTCGAATACGAGGGAAGCCTCGAGGACGGGTCAGTCTTCGACAGCTCAGACAAGCACGGCGAGCCGCTTGAGTTCCAGGCAGGCGAAGGCCAGATGATAAAGGGATTCGACGACGCTGTCATAGGCATGGAGGAGGGAGAGGAGAAGAACATAACACTCCAGCCCAAGGACGCGTACGGCGACAAGAATCCCCAGATGGTCCAGGAAGTGCCAAAGGAGAAGCTTCCCCAGGGTGCCGAGATAAAGGCCGGCATGATGCTTGGCATGATGCTCCCGAATGGCGTGCAGCTGCCCGCGAAGGTGGTCAGCGTAAGCGAGAAGGGAGCCACGCTTGACCTCAACCACCCGCTAGCGGGGAAGGTGCTGAAGTTCAGGCTGAAGGTCGTGTCCATCAGTTCTTGAGAACCTGAAGTAGACCGGATTCAAAGTATAAGAACAGGCAATGCATTATCTTTATTGATAGATTCACGGGAGATGTGATAGGATGAGATTCGAAGACCTCAAGATAAGGGAGGAGCTCAGGAAGAAGGCCGAGGATGCAGGCTTCGAGGAGCTCACGGAGATACAGGAGAGCACAATAAACCACATACTCGAGGGAAAGGACGTCGTGGGACAGGCGGAGACCGGATCCGGAAAGACCCTTGCGTTCGCGCTCCCCGCGCTCGACAAGATAAGCCCGGGGAAGGGGTTGCAGGTACTGGTCCTGACGCCGACCAGGGAGCTGTGCGTGCAGGTCGCCGACGTGTTCTCCGATTTTGGCAGGCCGATAGGCGCTACCACGGCCACAGTTTACGGAGGGGTTGCCATAGAGCCCCAGATGGAGAAGATAAAGATTGCCGATGTCGTCGTCGGAACCCCGGGAAGGGTGCTCGACCACATAAGCAGGGACACGATACACTTCGACAAGGTGAAGTTCATGATTCTTGACGAGACCGACAGGATGCTCGACATGGGCTTCATAGACGACGTCGAGGAGATAATATCAAAGACCCCGAAGGACAGGCAGACGCTGATGTTCTCCGCGACCATCCAGTGGGAGGTCGAGGACATAATGAACAAGCATCTCAGGGACCCCGTCATGGTCAGGACTCAGTCATACGTGGACACGAAGAAGCTCAGGCAGTACTACTACGACATATACTACCCGAGGGACAAGTTCCCGCTGCTGGTCCATCTCCTCAAGAACGAGACGCCCGGGCTGTCGCTCGTCTTCTGCGCCACGAGGGAGGAGGCCGGGATAGTCGCGGCAAACCTCCGCAAGCAGGGCGTCGACGCCATGGAGATACACGGCGGCATGACCCAGAACAAGAGGGAGAAGTCGCTGGACTCGCTCAAGAAGGAGGAGACAGACGTCCTCGTGGCGACCGACGTCGCGGCAAGGGGCCTCGACATAAAGAACGTCACCCACGTCTACAACTACGACGCACCGAACACCCCTAAGGAGTACATACACAGGATAGGCAGGACGGCCAGGGCAGGCGAGGCGGGAACTGCGGTCACGCTCCTCGCGCCGAGGGACCACGACAACTTCCGCAGGATACTCCAGGACGACGGCATAGAGATACCGAGAGAGGAGATCCCATACTTCAAGAAGGTGCCGTTCTTCCGGGACCTGCTCGGGGAGAACGACTTCCCGAGGAGGCGCGGCGGATTCGGCGGAAGGGGAAGGCCTGGTGGAGGCTTCAGGGGAAGCAGAGGCCCAAGGCCCGGCAGCGGAAGGAGCGGGGGCTTCAGGGGACACAGAAGCGGCCGCAGGGGCAACAGGAACTAGACTCCTGAGATAACCCCGGCGCAGCGAAACTCCCGCGCATCACTTGATTATCTCTTTCGTGTGGTAGAATGTATCTATCCTCGACAGGCCCGGCAGGTTGCCGGGGTTGTGAGGCATGTCGTCAATCCTCACCCTGCTCTTCTCCAGTTCCGCCTCGAACTGCTTTCGCTCGTCGAAGGTCTCGAGGTTCTTGTCTCTCTCGTAGGCGTGGATCTTCTCCTTCGCCGCGTCGGTGAGCGCGAACCCGCCCGGGACCTTCTCGAATATCCCGTTCTCCAGGAGCCCTTCCTCGTCGTAATCAGGGCTTATGGCATCGAAGACGGCCCACTCGCCGTTGCGCTGGCTGTTCTGCATGAAGGTCTCGGCCATCAGCTGATGCTTGTAATTGCCGAATATGGAGAAATAGCTGTGCCTGGTGTTGAACAGCGGCGCGAAGTCACCTGGCTTGTATTCCATGATAGGAAGTATGTGAGACAACTTTTTTAAAGGATGCAGCCGGCATTCATGGGCTTTCGCCGGAGAAGCGCTCGAGCTCTCCTGAGAGCAGGAGCTCGGTGACGCTCTTCATGGCTGCCGCGACTGCCGGGGACATGCGGTCCCCGAGCTGCATGCTCCTCGGCTGGATGCCTATGAAGACCACCCTCCCGGAGAGCTCCTCCAGGTACTCCACGAGGTGCATCAGCGGCATGCCATGAGTTCCGGACGAGTCGGAACCGAGCTTCTCCTTCGGAAGGATCCTGAACTCGCCGGGAAACCCCCCGAAGTCAGCGGCGTCGACTATGACAACGAGCTCCGGCCGCTCCCTCCTTATCACAGACGTGAAGCCCTCTGGAACGGTCCCGCAGGCTATCGAGAGCCAGCCTTCAGCCCTGAAGCCCCTGGCTATGAGGTGACCCACCGCGTCGTCCCCCTTCAGCTCGTTTCCTATTCCCATGAGGATGCGTTTCGCCATGCGAATCACTCCGTGACCCTGACATCCTTAACCTCGCACTCGTTGCCGCTCACCAGCTCGTAGTCGTCAGAGCCGCACTTCGGGCAGTTCATGACGTATACGCCGTGATGGGCACTGTCCTCGTCGGTGTGGACGGACTCTACAGGGCCCTCGAAGCCGCAGCTGCACTTTATCCTGGGCTCTATTATCCGTATGTCCGCTTTTACCTTCAGCTTCTCCCCGAACTCCTTCTTCAGGAGCTCGTCTAGCCAGAACTCGACCTGCGAGGTGTCGTGGAAGCGCAGCTTCCCCACCTGCATGGATATCTCTATCCTCTTCGGCTTCCTGCCCTTCAGCTTCTCTATTATCTGCCCGGCCACGGACTGGGCGACTGAAATGTCGTGCATATCCCAAATAAAGGCGTGCTGTCCTTAAAAAATGATTTTCCGGCTTCATTTATCAGTGGGCGGCCACAAGAATATACTAAGTGGTCCGATGCTTACACGGAGCTTCTACACACTCCAGAAGAAGGACTTGGGCGCATTCGCCGACTCGCTCTGCTCCGGGATGGACGTCTTCGTCCCCGAAAGCGATGGCAGGAACTTCAACTTCAGGAGACACGAGAAGGGGGAATCCATAGACCTGCGCGGCTACGTCAACACGGAGTTCCCGCCCAAGAGCCTCCTCATGCCCGAGGGGGACGCGGTCATCGAGTACAGCGGCAGCAGGATATGCGAGAAGTTCGACGGCGCCAAGCGGGCCATCATCGGCATAAGGCCGTGCGACATACACGCCGTGATGGTTCTGGACAGGGTGATGCTGGGCCACGACAACGTCGAGGGCCACTACGAGAGCAGGAGGAACGGCACCATACTCATAGGGATGAGATGCACCAAGGCCGGGGAGAACTGCTTCTGCGAGTCGATGGGCACGTCCGACGTCGACGACGCATACGACATGATGCTCACTGACCACGGGAGCTACTTCCACGTCGAGGCGGCGAGCCCCGAGGGCCATAGGATAGCGAAGGCGTCGAGGCTCATGAGGAAGACCTCCGAGAAGGCCAGGAAGAGGAAGATAAGGTGCTCAAAGAGGCTGGACACCGAGGGGCTCCCAGGCATCCTCCGCAGGGCCGAGAAGAGCAGGATATGGCGCGAGGTGGCGGAGAGGTGCCTTTCCTGCGCATCGTGCACATTCTCCTGCCCGACGTGCTACTGCTTCAGCTTCAGGCACGAGGCCTCCATACCCGACACCAGCAAGGGGAAGGTCGTGACTGAGGCTGACTACTGCATGCTTCCCAGGTTCTCGATGATATCCGGCAACTACGTGTTCCGCCAGCAGAGGTCTGAGCGGTTCCGGCAGTTCTTCTACCACAAGCTCCTCTACGGGAAGGAGAACGAGGGCAAGCACCACTGCGTAGGGTGCGGAAGGTGCATAACCGAGTGCATGGCGAAGATCGACATAACGGAAGAGGCGGCGAAGGTGAGGAAGGCATATGAGAAGTGACATGAAGACGTACGCGCCCATGGAAGCCAGGATAGCGTCAGTGAGGCAGGAGACAGGGACAATAAGGACTTTCAGGCTCAGGTTCCGGAAGGCGGCCGACCGGAAGAGGTTCTCGTTCATGCCGGGCCAGTTCGGGCTGTTCTCTGTGATGGGCGTCGGGGAGGCGACGTTCTCCATGTGCTCCCCGCCCTCGGGGGACGCGATAGAGATAAGCGTGAGGAACGTCGGCAATACCACGAACGCGATGTTCTCGATGAGGAAGGGCGACACGATAGGTGTCAGGGGACCCTACGGGCACGGCTACCCCATGGACGGGCTGGCCGGAAAGGACTTGATACTCGTGGCAGGGGGCATAGGATTCCCCCCGCTCGCATCGGTGATGGAGTACGCCATCAAGAGGAGGAAGTCATTCGGCGACATAACTCTCATTTACGGAGTGAAGGACATGGGCGACATAATCTACAGGGACAGGGCGGAGAGGTGGGGCAGGTCCCCCGGAGTCACGGTAATAACGACCGTCGAGGAGAAATGCAGGGAATGGCACGGCTGCACCGGGCTCGTGACCAAGGCGCTTGAGAAGCTCAGGATAGACGCGGGCAGAACCGCGGGACTCTCATGCGGGCCTCCGGTCATGCTTCGCTTCGTCTCCGCCGACTTCACGGGACTCGGCATACCCGCCGACCGGATATACCTGTCGCTCGAAAGGCTGATGCAGTGCGGGATAGGCAAGTGCGGCCACTGCAACATAGGCGACAAGTACGTCTGCAGGGACGGCCCGGTGTTCCAGCTTTCCGAGCTTCGCCGGATGAAGGAGGACGCATGGTAGGAAGGAAGCCGAAGGTCGCATTCTTCGGCATGACGTCGTGCAAGGGATGCTACTTCCAGCTGCTGCTCGCAAACGAGAGGCTGAGGGACATATTCGGCAGCATCGACATAGCAGACTTCTGGATGCTCAACGAGAAGCCCGCATCGGGGGACTACGACATAGCGTTCATAGACGGCGCGGTGTCCAACGGCGAGAACGCGGAGCTCGTGGCCCGCGTCAGGGAGAAGGCGAAGTTCGTCATAGCCTACGGCGCGTGCGCGTGCCTCGGCGGCATACCGTCGCTTAGAAACGACGACGAGAAGACGCACAAGGCGTACCACAGGAAGGTCTACGGAAGGGACATAGAGATAAAGTCATACCCCCACGCCGAGCCCGTCCACAAGTACATCCACGTCGACTACGAGATGCACGGGTGCCCTGTGAACGAGCAGGAGGTCCTGGAGGTCGTCAGGGACCTCTTGGTCGGCAGGAAGCCGCGGGAGCCGGAGCAGCCCGTGTGCGTCGACTGCAAGAAGAGGGGGACCAGCTGCCTGTTCAAGGAGGGCGTGCCGTGCCTCGGGCCTGTCACCCGCGGCGGCTGCGGTGCCCCCTGTCCCGCAAGCAGGACGGCCTGCGACGGCTGCAGGGGACCGCTCCCCGATGCCAACTGGAAGTCCGAGGCGAAACTGCTCAGGGAGCACGGGATAAGCGCGAAGGACATTGACTTCATGTTCAGGAAGTATTCGAGGGAGGCGGGAAGATGACAGAGAAGACGTACAGGCTGGACTGCCTCACGAAGGTCGAGGGCCACGCAAAGCTCGACGTGGAGATGTCAGGAAGTGATGTCAGGAAGGCCGAGATATCGGTTTTCGAGCCGTCCAGGTACTTCGAGCACATGGTCATCGGGAAGCGCTTCGACGAGGTGCCGAGCATCTCCCAGAGGATATGCGGCATATGTTCGGTGGTCCACACGGTGACGTCGGTGAAGGCGGTCGAGAACGCCACGGGGATAAGGCCCAGCGCGCAGGCGGTAGACCTCAGGAAGCTGCTCCTGCACGCGAGCAACATACACAGCCACACCGCGCACCTGTTCTTCTTCGCCGCCCCCGACTACATGGGCGTCGCCGACGCGATAGAGCTCTCAAGGAAGAGGAGGGACGTCATGCAGCTGGCAATAGAGCTGCAGAGGATATCCAGCGGCATAGTCAGGCTCATAGGCGGGAGGCCGCTGCACCCGGTGAACTGCCGGGTCGGCGGGTTCAACTCAGTCCCTGGAAGGGAAGAGACGCAGCAAATAATTGAAGATTTCGGAAGGCTGCGGGAGATGTCCGGGAAGGTGTTCGAGCTCTTCAGCTCGTTCCAATACCCGGAGCTTGAGAACCCCACGGAATACGTCTCGCTCAAGGCCAATGGCGAATACCCGCTCTACGAGGGAAAGGTCACGGCATATGGCGGGAAGCCCTTCAGCGCTCCCGACTACGCAAAGCACATAGAGGAAGAGACGATCTACCGCTCGACCGCCAAGTACGCGAGGATAGATGGGAAGCCATACATGACGGGAGCGCTCGCAAGGATAAACAACAACCGGGACGAGCTGTCTCCGGGTGCCAAGAGGCTCCTCCGCAAGTCCGGGATGCCCGACCCATGCCACTCGACTTTCATGAACAACGTTGCCCAGACCATAGAGATGGTCCACTGCGCAGAGGCGGCCGAGTGCATACTTAGGGGGTATGCGAAGTCCGGATTCAGGAGCGAGAAGTTCAGGGCCAAGCCAGCCAAGGGCGAGGGAGTGGCGGCATGCGAGGCGCCCAGGGGGACGCTCTACCACCACTACAGGTTCGACTCCGCCGGGAGATGCAGGCTGGCCGACATAATAACGCCCACCTGCCAGAACGTCAGGAACATGGAGAGCGACATAAAGGCCATCCTGCCGTCGGTCTCCGGGAAGGGAGAAGCCGTCATAAGGAAGGCGCTCGAGATGCTCATCAGGGCATACGACCCCTGCTTCTCGTGCTCGACCCACTTCCTGGAGCTAAAGATAAGAAAGGATCCTGGCCACTCCTGAGGCGGCATCTTTTGCCGCGGAGCCGAAGGGGACGCCCACGAGCTTCACTCCCGAGAGCTTGCCCATGCCCTCGAGGACCTTCAGGAAAGTGCCCAGGTCGAGGTCGTGGGCGGACACGCTCTCGACGTTCAAAAAGTCATCGAGCTTCGAGAAGAGGGTCACCTCGCCTATGCCCTTCACGCTGTCCATTATTATCGTCTCCCCGTCATCTATGTACGCCATGATGTCTATCGGGGAATCGCAACTGACGAATCTGAACCGCTCGCCCATCGGCTTCTCCTTCGTCAGGCTCTGACACACCGCGAAAGGCGCACTGTCTCCCCTGACACCGCTGCCGAAGCAAAGGACGGTCTTAATTTCCATACTAAGCAATTAATTATTCGGTGCGGAACAATAAATGGTTTGCGAACTTACACCTTTTAAAATCTTTGCCGTGAATAGATGTAGAAGGTGCCCTGATGCCGAGGATACAGATGATTGTCAGCGGTGACGGATGGAACGACGTCAAAAGCGCGCTCAACAGGTACGTAGGGAAAGACAACTACAGCCTCGACGCGTGGAACGGCATAAGCAGGTCCCACGGGGGGACAGTGACGATGGACACCGACTACATAGGCGCGTTCCTTAGCGGCCTGATGAGCTCCGGAGACAAAAGGAACTACACACTCTCGCTGAATGTGTAAACGACGCCGGCATGCTGACTTTTAAGCGGGCAAGCCGAAATCATAAGGATGAACATATCCCTTAAGAAGGGCTTCAGCTTCGGCATAACCTCCGCCATAATAACGACGCTGGGCCTCATGGTGGGTCTTGAGTCGAGCACCAACTCGGCGGCAGTCGTCATAGGCGGCATAATCATAATAGCCGTGGGTGACGCCCTCTCCGATTCCCTTGCGATGCACATATCCGAGGAGTCGGAGGACCATCACACCTCAAAGGAGATATGGGAGTCGACGATATCCACGTTCATATTCAAGTTCATATTCGCGTCGACGTTCATAGTGCCGGTGCTGCTACTTCCCCTGCAGGAGGCCATAATCGTGAGCGTCATATGGGGGGTATCCCTGATATGCGCGCTCAGCTTCCTCATGGCCAGGTCGCAGAAGAAGAGCCCATACGGGGTCATAGGAGAGCACATGGTCATAGCGGTCTTCGTCATAGCGTTCACCCACTACCTGGGGCTGTTCATAGCGGGGCTCGCATGATTGCGGGCTACAGGAATCAGACTTCCACCGAGCACGAGGAGCCGGTGTCGCAGGGCGGGTTTATCTGGAACTGTATGAAGAGCACGATGAAGTATATCGTGAGAAGCGTCGAGACGACAGTGACTATTATCAGGAACCAGTTGAAGTTCCTCTCGCTGTTGAAGAACCTTCCGAGCCTGACCAGGCCCCTCCTCGTCAGCCATGCGCTGAGGGCCATCCTCATGCGGTTGTCGAAGGAGACGGCGCACTTCTTGCCGCGCAGCTTGTCGGTGAAGCACCGCCAGCCTTCCTTTATGTATACCCTGTACTTTGGGAAGAATATGCTCATCACGCCGAAGTAGACGAGGAGCGCGAGGCAGGGGATGCAGAACAGTACCATGGCGACACCTCACTACTCGATCTGGACCTCCACAGAACCTGACGAGGACGAGTCCCCGTACGCCGCCTCTACCTGGCACGGGTACGTTCCCGGCCTTATGCCCCCGCAGACGTTGCACCTCGGCAGCTGGTAGTCGAACGTGACCGTGTTGTTGCCCTCTGTCATGTTGACGGTCTGCTCGAGGTCCATCTTCCCGCTCACGCCCGTGGCCCTGACGGTCACGCCCTCGGCGTCGGCGCTGCAGCCGACCACCGCCGTGAGGACCATTCGGTCGGCGGAATGATAAAGCCCGCTGTCACTCGTGACTGAAAGCACGGAAAGCTCCACGGGGCTGCCGCTGCCGGCCATGGGAAGCTCGGCGGCGTCGCCCGCATCCACCTGCACGACCTGGGAAAGCTCACTCTTTGAGACCGCGCCTCCAGTGGCGCTGACGGGGACCCGGACGCCCCTAGGAAGAGACACTGAAACCACCAGGAACGCGAAGGCCGCGATGAGCGCGGCCGCCTTCAGGCGGTTCATTTTCCCTTCCCCTCAGCTTTCCTGTTGAGCTCGGCGAGGAGCCCCTTCAGGTCGATGCCGTACGTCCCGGCTATCTCGCCTATGGTCAGCTTGCCCATCTCGAAGGCGGCCATGGGGCAGTGAAGGCACGGCGTGTTGAACTTCTGCAGAATCTCAGCGGCGCCCTTCAACCCCAGGACCTTCTCGAGGGTAGTATCCTTAGTGACTTTCATAAAACCACTCAGACGTGTTTAAATCTTATTTCTTCTTTTCATTCCTTTTATTTGTTTTGGAAACCTTCCCCTTTCTTGCGTAGTAGTCCTCTATCGCCGCCTGGAGCGCCTCGGATGCGAGGTTGGAGCAGTGCATCTTTATCGGGGGCAGCCCGTCCAGGGCGTCCGCGACGTCCTTCCTCGTTATCTTCATGGCGTCGTCCAGCGTCCTGCCCTTGGCGAGGTCGGTGGTCATGGAGGTCGTGGCTATCGCGGAGACGCAGCCGAATGTCTGGAACTTTATGTCGCTTATGATCTCCTTGCCGCCCTTCCCCGAGACCTTTATGTATATCTGCATGACGTCGCCGCATATCTTGTTCCCGACCATGCCCACGCCGTCGGCGTCCTTTATCTCGCCCATGTTGTGGGGCCTCTTGAAGTGCTCCATAACCTTCTCGCTGTATGTTATGCTCATGCCTCTCACCTCTTCTTGAACGGGCTTATCTTCCTCAATGTCTCCACAGCCTCCGCCAGGGAGTCCAGGACGAAGTCCACCTCATCCGGCGTGTTCTCCCTCCCGACGGAGAACCTTATCGAGCCGTGCGCCTCCTCCGGCTTCAGCCCTATGGCCATCAGGACGTGGCTCGGCTCGAGGGACTTCGACGAGCATGCAGAGCCCGTGGAGGCCGCTATGCCGCTGAAGTCCAGGTGTATTATCAGGGACTCGCCCTCTATGTGCCTGAAGGAGAAGTGGGCGTTGTTTGCCAGCCTCCTGCCGCCCTCGGGCCCGTTGAGCCACGACTCGTCTATCCGGAGACCGCCCTCTATCAGCCTGTCCCGGAGCTTTTCCATGTGCCTCACGTGGCTGTCCTTCATCATGTCCGCGGCCTTGGCGAACCCCACTATGCCAGCGACGTTGACCGTGCCGCTCCGGAGGCCGAACTCCTGGCCGCCGCCGCTCAGGAGCGGGTCGAGCCTGACGCCCTCCCCCACGAAGAGGCCGCCGACTCCCTTTGGGCCGTATATCTTGTGGGAGTTTATGGTCATGAGGTCCACGTTGTCCTTCTTCAGGTCTATCGGGACCTTGGTGAAGCTCTGGCAGGCGTCGGTGTGGAAGAGGACGCCCTTCTCGCGGGCAATCCTTCCGAGCTCCCGTATAGGCTCAATCGTGCCTATCTCGTTGTTGGCGTGTATGATGGACGCGATGATGGTATCCTTCCTTATGGCCGCCTCAAGGTCCGCGGGATCGACGAAGCCCTCGCGGTCGACCGGCAGGTACGTGACATCGAAGCCGTTCTTCGCGAGCCACTTGGCGCTGTTGAGCACGCAGTCGTGCTCTATCTTCGTCGTTATTATGTGCCTGCCCTTATCCCTGTTCGCGAAGGCCGCGCCCTTGAGCGCGAAGTTGTTGGACTCGGTACCGCCGCTCGTGAACACCAGCCTGTGCCCGCTTGCGCCTGCCTTCTTCGAGAGCAGTCTCCTGGCGTCGTCAACCGCGGCCTCGGCCTCCCTCCCGAAGGAGTGCAGGCTCGCCATGTTGCCGAAATCCTCCCTGAAGTAGGGCATCATCGCATCTATGACCTCCGGGTCGACCCGGGTCGTTGCCGCATTGTCCATGTATATCCTCTTCATGCCCTGCACCTCCCCATGCAGCATCTCCTCACATGGCACTCGACGAGCTCTATGAGGGGCATCACCGTCTCCTTGTTCAGCGAGTATATGCGCTGCTTCCCCTCCTTCCTCATCTCCAGCACGTGGCACCCGGCCATCTTGGAGAGGTTGTGGGACACGGCGCTCTGCTCATCCCCCACCTTCCTTGCAATCTCCGTGACGCTGAGGGGGCCATCCCGCAGTGCCATTATTATGTCGAACTTCGACTTGCTCGCGAAGTTCATGAAGAAGTTATCATATGAAGATTTTTTCATATGAATAATAGCTCATAGGTAGTATATAAATCTATCGCGCGCCGGGGAGCCCGGCGCCCGTGGAGACCCACGACACGTAATCGTCGTACACTCCGGTTATCTCGTCTATCTCGTCCGCCGGATAGCCGAACTTGCTCCCGAGGAGCTTCATAGCACTCTTCCATTCGCTCACCTTCCTCGGGACCGCAGAGGAGTCCTCGGCTATGATTATCCTGCCGCTGCTGTCATGAACCAGCGTATAGCTCTTCCTGAAGCCGACCTTCTGTATGAACGTGCCGCTTCCTGGAGCGGCCTCTATGGACGCATCGTACGAAAGGGGGATAGTGTACTCATTGCAGTTCTCGGACACGTACGAATGCATGTGCACCGACGGGCTGCCGTTGAAGAAGTACCTCCCGCTGCCGTTCCCCATTGCAAGAATTTGACGCCAAATTTTTTAAGCAGGACGGTGCGCCTGCCATCTAGACGCTGTCCAGGAACTGTATTCCCGCCGCTGCGGCGTCCTGGGAATGCTGCTGCACCGGCTGCTGTGCATAGCCGCCGGTGAGCGATACCGTCTGGACGCCGGACGACGAGTCGACGAGCGGCCTCCTCCTGGCGTCCATGTCGTCCGATATTATCCTGCTGAACCTTTCGGCGCAGGCCCTGCAGACGAAGGTCTGCTTTATCAGGAGCCTCATCGGCGTCGAGTTCTCCACGACCTTCACCAGGTCCTCCTCACCCAGGTACGCGCCTCCCTGGCACTTGGGGCAGTTCATAATGATTTATTCCGCGAGGACGTTTAAAAAAGCATGCAAGGCATGCCCGGGCGTCGCATTTTTATAACAGTGTTATTAATATAAGCCACATACAAGGTGACTTTATGCCGATAAAGATACTTGACGGCCTGCCGGCGATGGACATCCTCGCGCGGGAGAACATCTTCGTCATGGGGGAGGACCGGGCGCTCCACCAGGACATAAGGCCGCTAAGGATAGCAGTCCTCAACATCATGCCAACCAAGATAGAGACGGAGACTCAGATACTGCGACTCCTTGGGAACTCGCCGCTCCAGGTGGAGGTCGTGCTCTTCCACCCGGCAAGCCACACGCCTAAGAACACCCCGGCGGAGCACATGTCGAAGTTCTACAGGACATTCCATGACATCCGCAGCGAGAAGTTCGACGGCCTCGTGATCACCGGAGCGCCCGTGGAGCACATGCCTTTCGAGGAGGTGGAGTACTGGGACGAGCTTACGGCGATAATGGACTGGAGCGTGCACAACGTCTATTCGACGCTCTTCATATGCTGGGGAGCGCAGGCTGGCCTCTACCACTTCTACGGCATCGGGAAGCACCCCACCGGAGAGAAAATCTCCGGAGTCTTCCCGCACACGGTCTCAAGGAAGCACGTCAAGCTCCTCAGGGGCTTTGACGACGTCTTCTGGGCGCCCCACTCCAGGAACACGTGCATAAAAAGGGAGGAAGTCGAGAACGCCGGGGGAATCGAGATACTCGCCGAGTCCGGCGAGGCCGGAGTATACATAGTCGCTTCTAAGGACGGAAGGCAGGTATTCGTGACCGGCCACTCGGAGTACGACCCGCTGACGCTGAAGGCCGAGTACGAGAGGGACACGACGAAGGGGCTGAAGGTCCCCGTCCCTGCGAACTACTTCCCCCGGGACGACCCGAAGAGGAAGCCCGTGGTGAGATGGAGGAGCCATGCGAACCTCCTGTTCTCCAACTGGCTCAACTACTACGTCTATCAGGAAACGCCATACGACTTCAAGAAGATAGCCTGAACAGGAGCGGCATCTTTGCGACCTCACGGCCTCTGGACGTAACCCGGATTGGGCTCGAAAAGGACACCGTCCCTCTTGAGCCTTTCCACTATGTCCTCGACCTCGGAGGACTCTATGCCGTCCTTTGCGGCCATCTCCTTGAGCTTTATGACGGGGACTATGTCCTTCTTATCGCCCGAGAGGACGTCTATCATGTTGAGTATCCTCGTTATCTTGGACCTCTCGCTGAACGACGTCGCGCCCTCGCTCTTGTCTATGTCTATCTCGCCGGTCTCGGTGTCGTAGCCGAGGTCCCTCAGGGAATCCTTCATGAGCCTTATGGCCCTGTTGGCATCATCCTTGGTTATCGCGTTGGAAAGCCTGACCTTCGCCGAGGCCTCGGCGAGCCTTAGAAGCCCTTCGAACTGCCTAAGGGTTATAGGAACGGGACCGCCGCCCTCCGCCTTGGACCTCGTCTTGACGTAGAAGTTCTTGAGGAGCTTGGAGACCTCGGGCGTCATCTGCGGCTGGAACTTCTCCTTCGCGTAGGCTATGTACTTCCTGACCATCTCCGGCACTATCGCGGGCTCTATCTTGTCTGACTCGTGCCTGCTCTTCAGAACGTGCTCGACTATCTTCCTGTCCCTCTTGGCTTCCGGGACGTCCCTCAGAGTGAACTTGAGGTCGAACCTGGAGAGGAGGGTCGGCGGTATGTCTATCTGCTCGCTTATGTTCCTCATGGGGTCGAACCTCGAGAACTTCGGGTTGCCGCCGGCAAGGACGGACGTCCTGGCCGGAAGGGTCGCAACGATGCTCGCCTTCGCTATGGATATGCTCCCCTGCTCGAGGGCCTCGTGCATGGCGACCTGGTCCTCCTGGCTCATCTTCTCGAACTCGTCTATCGACAGGAGCCCCTTGTTCGTGAGGACAAGGGCGCCGGCCTCGAGGACCCACCCGCCCATGAACTGCTCGTCCTTTGTGACCGTCGCCGTCAGGCCTGCGCCGGTGACGCCCTTCCCCGACACGTACCGCCCCCTCGGGACTATCTCCGGCACGAGCTTGAGCAGCTGGGACTTTCCGGCAGACGGGTCGCCGATCACCAGTATGTGTATGTCCCCCCTGAACTTGGTGCCGTCCGGAAGCGTCCTCTGGACGCCGCCGAAGAGCTGGAGTATTATCGATTCCTTTATGTTCCTGAGACCGAATAGCGACGGCGCCAGCGAGTCTATGAGCTTCTCGTATATCTCGGGATCGCTCCCGAACTTCTTTATCTGCTCCTCGTCGCTCTTGCTTATCTTGAGCTTGGCCCACGTCGTCTCCGTGGGCTCCACCATGTTGGCGTCCAGATAGAAGTCCAGCTTCACCGTGCCCATCTTCCCCTTGGGGATCTCGCGAAGGACGCCCACTATCTTCAGCCTGTTCCCCGGGTCCGACATCCTCCGGCCGTCCGGCGACACAAGGTCATCTGAGAGCCAGACGTTGACCTGCGAGGGCTTCTCGCCCTCAGTGAGCTCGAACGGCTCCTCTATCGTGAGCCACCTCGTGTCTATCATCACCTTGCTGTGCTCGACGAACGCCTTCCCGTCGCACGACCTGCCGTCGACGTTGTTGCCGCACCTGAATGGCTTGTTGACGAACGTGCCCTTGACCGGGTGGCCTACAACGGCGTCGCACTCAAGGCACTTCCAGTTCACCGCCACTATCTCGGGCCGTATCTCCGACGCCCTACGGACGATGCCCTCCACCATGATGAGCCTTCCTATGTGCTTGGACCTGAGGTCCCTGATGCTCACCGTGCTCGTCTCCGGCACGTTGCCGAACCTTATCCTCACCTTCCTCGGAAGGTCTATGCTGCCAACGGCGGACTCGGCGACCTTCATGAAGTGGTCGGGCTTCTCGAGAAGCATCTGGGAAAGCTCCGGATAGCGCTTGTCCAGCCTGCCGAAATCTACCCTTAGCGAGCTCTCCTCCTCAGCCGCCTTGTAGAGATCCTGGCTGTAGTCGTCCGTGAGGAAGAGCCTGAACTTGTCAACGGCCTCGGTGCTCACTTCCTCGCGCTCGTCATATCCAGACATAGGATTTAGAAATTGTGAGTCCGGTTTTAAAAACTTTAATCCGCCGCGAGCCCGGAGGGATGTGAAACGGCATGCGGGGACGGCAGGCAACATTAATTAGAGAGGAGCCACTCATAAGTTTAAGATGAAAGGCCTGACGCTTGCGATAATCTCCATGGCGTTCCTGAGCCTCTATGCGATATTCGCCAAGGTGCTCCTCGAGAGCGTGAGTCCTCTGCTCATACTCATGGTCGTCCAGGCGCTGGCCGGGACCATACTGCTGGGTGTCCTTAACGTATTCAGGAAGCTGGTCGAGCTCAGGGTCAGGCGAAGGGAACTCGCCATCATATTCGTCATATCACTCATCTCATCGGTCACGGCCCCCCTGCTACTTCTGGGAGGGCTCAGCATGACCAGCGTCGCCGACACCGTCCTCATATCGAGGGTTGAGGCCATAGCCATGTCGATCTTCGCCGTCGCTTTCCTCGGCGAGCGGATGACCCGCCACCAAGTCGCGGGGACGGCGGTGATGTTCGCAGGTGTCGCCTTCCTGGCCACCAACGGCCTGCAGCAGCTCTCGGACCCGAACGCCGGCGACATCCTCGTCCTCCTCTCTGCAGTGTGCTACGCCGCTGGCAACACGTTCTTCAAGAGGTTCCTCGGCCATCTGCGCCCTGAGGTCATCGTGACCATGAGGAACATCTCCGGGGCGCTCATGCTCCTCACCATCTCGGCGGCGCTGGTGAGCCCGACTGACCTCTTCGCTGTCACGGGGCCGCTCTCGTGGGAGTTCGCCGCCGCGCTCCTGGGCCTTGTGGTCCTCGTCACCATAACCGGCCAGTACCTATGGTACAAGGCGCTGGAGCTGACAACCGCTACCAGGGTCTCGCTGTCCATACTCCTCTCACCGCTGCTTGGCGTGTTCTACGCCGTGACGCTCCTCGGGGAAACCATCACGGCAACCCAGGCAGTCGGAGGGGTCCTCATAATGCTCGGCCTCGCGACCATGGAGCTCCACCTGAGGCAGGTCAAGGGACCTCTCATGCGCAAGTTCCACTTGGGCCTGCGGCACATGCACAGCGCATGAGACGGCAAAGGCTTAATACTACGAGGGACATAGATTTACTATGAGCGCAGACCTCTCAGTCCGGCTTTGCGGAATCAGCATGAAGAACCCCCTAATACTCGCCTCCGGGATACTCGGTGTCACCAGGGACTCGCTCCGGAACATCGCGAAAAACGGAGCCGGGGCAGTGACCATGAAGTCCGTCAGCCTGGAGCCCAGGGAGGGGCACAAGCCCCCGATAATACTCACCGAGGGCGACGTCATGATAAATGCTGTCGGCTACTCGAACCCGGGCCTCGAGGAGTCAATCAAGGAGTTCTCGGATCTCTCCGATGTCGGCGTCCCTGTGTTTGCGAGCATAATAGGGGGGAACGCCGGGGAGTTCTCACAGATGGCGAGGGGGCTCCTTCCGGGGGAGTTCTCCGCGGTGGAGATACCCCTCTCATGCCCGCACACGCCAGGATACGGGATGCTCGCCGGTCAGGGGACGCCGGAGGCGACGATGGAGATAACGAAAGCCGTGAGGAGGGAGACCAAGCTCCCGCTCATAGTCAAGCTCTCGCCGTCCATCCAGGCGCTAGGCGACGTGGCGAAGGCCGCCGAGAAGGCGGGCGCCGACGCTATAAACATGGGAAACACCGCGGGCCCGGGGATGTTCATAGACTCCAGGGCAAGGAGCCCGGTCCTGGACTTCAGGTTCGGGGGGCTGTCGGGGCCGGCCATGAAGCCCATAGCGCTCAGGTGCGTCTACGACGTCTCAGAGGCGGTGAAGATACCAGTCATAGGGACCGGAGGGGTGACCACCGGAACGGACGCCGCCGAGATGCTGATGGCCGGGGCGTCGGCCATAGGCGTGGGCTCGGCCGTCCACTACAGGGGGATAGACGCCTTCAGGAAGATTGCTGGAGAGCTTTCGGCCTTCATGGAGGAGGAGGGCTACTCTAAGATAGCGGACATGGTCGGTGCGGCGCATGGTTAAGGCATTCATATTCGACTGGAGCGGAGTGATAAGCGACGACTTCAGCGTCATATTCAAGGTGACATCGTCGGTCATGAGGAAGCTCGGGATAAGGAAGCTCACCGCGTCCGAGTTCAGGGAGAAGTTCGACCCGACATACATGGACATGTACAGGTCCCTCGGGGTCCTGGCCGGAATGGACGAGATCGGCCGGCTGTTCTCAGAGGAGTTCAGCAGGAGCAGACAGAGGCCGAAGGCGTTCCCGTTCGCCAAGGGCGCGCTTTCCGCCATAAAGAAAAGAAAGATTCCCTGCGCGGTCCTCAGCGCGCATCCGACGGAGTTCCTCGAAAAGGAGATAAAGGACTATGGCCTCGAGAGGATGTTCAGCGTCGTCGTCGGAAGCGCAAGCGACAAGGCAGAGCACATAGAGCGTGTGATAGAGGGGCTCGGCGCGCCGAGGGACGAGATAGTGTACGTCGGCGACATGACCCACGACATAGAGACGGGGAACTCAGCGGGCGTCATGACCGCGGCCGTGCTCTCCGGCTACCACACGAGGGAGCAGCTAGAGGACAAGGGACCCAACTTCATAATGAAGGACATAAGGGACATAAAGTTCATACTGGAGGGGATATGCGCATGAACGGTGACGTCTCGGAAAGGCCCGTGATGACGCGGATAGAAAGGATAGAGGAGGAGGCCAGGGACACCAGGAGCTTCTGGTTCTCCGGAAGCATGGGCGCCGTCCCCGGGCAGTTCGTCATGATGTGGATACCCGGAGCGGGCCAGAAGCCTTTCGGGATATCCTACCAGAGGAAGGGCACGTTCGCGCTCACGGTCAGGAAGGTAGGCGACTTCACCGAGAAGCTGTTCTCCATGAAGGAGGGAGACAGGGTCGGCCTCCAGGGGCCATACGGCAACGGATTCTCCTGCAAGGGCAAGAGGGTAGTGGCCGTCGGCGGGGGGTACGGGACCGCGCCCATAGCGTTCCTCGCGGACTGCATGTCCGGAAAGGGGAGCACGGTCTTCATGATAACGGGAGCGGCCACCGAGGAGTACCTGCTCTACAGGAAGCGGTTCGCCAGGGGAAAGGCGAAGGTCACGTACGCGACCGACGACGGCTCGTTCGGGCACAAGGGGTTCTGCACCGAGTGCCTCCTGGAGACCCTCTCCTCCCAGAAGATAGACATGGTCTACTGCTGCGGCCCCGAGGTCATGATGAAGAAGGTCCTTGACATATGCAGAGAGAAGGGCATCCCTGCCGAGATGTCGCTTGAGCGCTACATGAAGTGCGGCTTCGGGGTGTGCGGCTCCTGCTGCCTGGAAGGGACCGGCTGGAGGGTCTGCAGGGACGGGCCGGTCTTCACGTCGGAGCAGCTGTCAAAGGTCACGGGATTCGGCAGGGAGAAGAGGGACGCCGCCGGAAGGAGGGTGAACGTATGAGCCTCACGGTGGTCTTCGGCAAGACGGTGATTGCCTCTCCCTCGAAGGCCTATACCAACCTCTTCCTCGAGCTCCACGACGGCAAGATATACAAGATGACCAACTTCAGCAGGAAGCCCGACATAACGGCGGACGTCATAATGCCGGGATTCATAGACCCTCACGTGCACTGCCGCGACTGGTCGCAGTCCGACAAGGAAACGATGAAGACGGCGGGGCAGGCGGCCGTCCACGGCGGGGTGACAAGGGTACACGACATGCCTAACACCGGACCCCCAATACTCACACAGGACGACGCGACGAAGAGGATAGAGGATGCGAAGAAGTCCGGCATCGCCGCCGAGTACGGCCTCTACGTGGGGCTCACCGCGAGCCCGGGGCAGGTCAGGCAGGCTGCAGAGGCTGTCTCCAAGTATCCCGAGGTGATGGGACTGAAGATGTACGCAGGGGAGAGCACCGGAAGCCTGGCGATAGAGGACCCGGACGACCAGATGCTGGTCTACAAAGCACTGGTTTCGGCGGGCTACAAGGGGGTCCTGATGGTGCACTGCGAGAAGGAGAGCATGTTCCGCAAGGGCGCGTGGAGCGTCAACAACCCGGAGACGTGGTGCGACATGAGGCCGCCGCAGGCCGAGACGGCCTCGGTGGAAGACCAGATGAGGATGGTCACCAAGTCCGGTTTCAAGGGGAGGCTTCACATATGCCACGCGAGCGTCCCCGAAACGGTGAAAATGGTCGCAGGGGCGCCGAGCACCCTTGGAGCGGGCTGCGGCGTCACGCCTCACCACCTCCTGTTCAGCAGGGACTCCATGAAGAGCAAGTCGAAGGGACTCTATCTCAAGGTCAACCCCCCGCTGCGAAGCGAGGAGGACAGGAGGGGGATGATGAGAGCGCTCTTCACGAAGAAGATAGACTGGCTGGAGACCGACCACGCGCCGCACACTGCAGGCCAGAAGCTCAACAGCCCGTTCGCTTCCGGCGTCCCGGGACTTGACAACTACGCAAACGCCGTCACTTCGCTCAACACCGACTACGGCATACCGTTCCCCGACCTCGCGGGGCTGACGTCGCTCAACGCGGCATCCGCCTTCCACCTCGGCGACATGACGCTGAAGGCGGGCAACAGGGCGAACCTGACGCTCATAGACATGAAGCCGGAGACGTTCCAGAGGAAGAGCGTGAGGAGCAAGTGCGGCTGGAGCCCCTACGAAGGGAGGGAGTTCCCCGGAAGGTGCAAGGCGACGATAGTCGGCGGAAACGTCGCGTACATGGAGAGATGAACACCCTGCGCCTGACCGGGGGCATGGCAACTTATAAAAATACTTCAGCCATTATATAACCTAAGGGCCCGTGGTCTAGTGGCTATGACACCGCCTTGACGTGGCGGGGATCGCAGGTTCAAATCCTGCCGGGCCCATCCTATTTGCCGTACAGCTTTCTCGTCAAATCGTCCTTCAGCACCACGCACGTTCTCCAACCAACGATGTTAGCATCATTGCCGCCGACACTCTTGACTATCTTAATCGCATCCTTCATGGGATTTCCCTCTATTACACCCTTTGTCATCCTTTCCTTGCTGGAATACCAGTAGCTGAGCTCAACCATGTCATACTCTATGACCTTGCTACTGGATGAGAACTCGTTCATGCTGACCCTGTCGGAAAAATTGATTTTGTACGCCCCGAGGTTGCCGTTGTCCGGATTCTCGTAAACGAGGACATCGTCACGCTCGGATGTGAGGAATTCGCTTGGCACAGTGGAAACCATGCCTTTTGCGAAATCGTTACCTTTCACGAGCCCTAGGTCGTCCCTGAGCCTTTCATATATCTTGCTCAACTTGGACCCGTCATCCACTATCTTGAATGTTGTGTAAATTATCATTACATTGCATCCGGCTGAAGTTTTATAAACACTATTTCAACATTTAAATTCTGAGCAGGAAAAGCTTATAGTGATATCATGCAGCTTCTGAGGAAAGACGTCGAGGGGATTCTACGGAAGGAGAAGCTCGACGTCTCACTCCTCGAGAAACCCCCGAAGCCAGAGATGGGCGACCTAGCGTTCCCGTGCTTTTCGCTTGCGAAGGAATGGAAGAAGGCGCCCGCGGCGATAGCCTCGGAGATCGCCGGAAAGATTAAGGCGTCAGGCGCTGTCAGGGAGGTGAAGGCCGAGGGCCCGTACGTCAACTTCTTCGCCGACTGGAAGGCGCTCGGGAAGGAAATCATGGGAGACACCCTGAAGAAGGGCAAGAGGTACGGCGCGGGAAGCCGAAAGGGGAAGACCATGATGGTCGAGTTCTCGCATCCCAACACCCACAAGGCGTTCCACATAGGCCACACCAGGAACATAATACTCGGCGAGTCCCTCTCCAGGGTCCTCGGCTTCGCAGGATACAAGGTAGCAAGGGTCAACTATCAGGGCGACATAGGCCCGCACGTCGCGAGATGCATCTGGGGCCTGCTCAACCTCGACATCGTAGAGCCCAAGGAGGGCAAGGGGAGATGGCTCGGGGAGGTCTACGCGAAGGCGAGCCAGGAGGCCAGGAACTACCGCGTGGAGCTTGCGATAAAGGAGATAAACAAGAAGCTGTACGCAGGAGACCCGGGGCTTGTCAAGGTGTGGAAGAAGACGCGCCAGTGGAGCCTCGACTACTTCGAGACCATATACGCAGACTTCGGCGTCAAGTTCGACAGGTACTATTTCGAGAGCGAGGTCGAGGGGCCGGCGATAAAGCTTGCGAAGAAGCTCGAAAAGGACGGCACAGCAAAGATGAGCGACGGCGCGATAGTCATGGACCTCGAGAAGTACGGCCTCGGAGTGTACGTCCTGCTGACGCAGGACGGGACGCCGCTCTACTCCATCAAGGACTTCATACTCGCGGGGCTGCAGGACAAGGAGTTCTCGCCCGAGAAGATAATACACGTAGTGGGCTCCGAGCAGGACCTGCACTTCAGGCAGCTGATAAAGAGCCTTGAGACGACCAACCCGAAGGTTTCCAGGAAGGAGTACCACCTATCATACGGCCTCGTCAACCTCGAGTCCGGGAAGATGAAGTCCAGGGAGGGCCAGGTCATACTCTACGAGGAGCTCAAGGAGAAGGTGCTGCACGAGGCGAGGAGGGTGACGTCTGAGAAGAACCGCGAGCTGGGAAAGAATGAGCTCGAGGATATATCCGGCGATGTCGGCCTCGGCGCGCTCAAGTACGACATGGTGAAGGTGTCTCCCGAGAAGACGATAGTCTTCGACTGGGGCAGGGCGCTCTCGTTCGAGGGCAACAACGCCCCCTACCTGCAGTACACCCACGCGAGGTGCAGGGCGATATTCCGGAAGGCGGGGGTCACCGAAGTCCGCAAATACGACGCATCGCTCCTTGGCGAGGAGAAGGAGACAGCGGTCCTGCGCAAGCTCTCGGAGTTCCCAGAGCTCGTCCAGAAGGCGGCCAGGGAGATGAGGCCGCACTACGTCGCGACCTACGCGTACGAGCTCTGCGACATATTCAACGAATTCTACCAGTCGGTCCCCGTGCTGAAGGCCGGCGAGAAGACGAGGCAGGCGAGGCTCGCTCTCGTGGAGGCGTCGAGGACGGCCATAGAGAACGCTCTGCGGCTCCTGGGCATAGCGGCGCCAGACAAGATGTGAGTCAGAACAGCTTCCTTTCAATCTTCCTCACGGCATAAACCATGAGCACGACGCCGGCAATCGTCAGCGAGGCCGTCATCATGAGCTCCGCCGCCCAAATGTCATGGAAGCCGTAGCCATCCGGCTCCATGCTGTATGTGAGATACATGCCCCCTCCCGTGAACATGAGGACCACCGAGGCCAGAGCCGCGGCCATGGTGAGCACATGCCTTTTCATCATTAACAATTGTCCCTCTGGATTATATTTAAGGGAACTGAGCGAATAATTTAAGAGAGGGGAAATGGCAGACCCGAAGATAGTAGAGTACGTGCAGACGAGCCTTTCACAGGGCGTGAGCGTGGAGGAGATACGGGCAGCCCTCGCCCAGCAGGGCTGGTCCGAATACGACATAGAGGAGGCACTCTCCACGCCCGGGCAGGCCCAGCCAGCCGCGGGCACGGCTATGCAGGGAAAGGCAGGCAGCGGAGGCTTCGACATCAAGGCCATAATGACAGCAAGCGAGAACGAATACAGCCCGGAGTTCGTCTACAAGATACTCATCGAGGTCGCCATATTCAGCATAGCGTCCATCGCGCTCATATTCATAGGCCTGCCCTGGTACGTCCCGATAATAGTGATAGGGATAATAGGCGGGCTCGCCTTCATGCAGATAAACAAGCTCAAACAGAAGTCGGCGGCACCCGATCAGATGTAGGCCGATTTAAGATTTATATTGAGGTTGCGACAATGAATAAAACAATGGAAGGAAAACTACTGCTCGTCTTCGCCGTTCTATTCGTAGTGCTCATGGTGAGCGGCTGCATCGGGGAGGAGGCGCTCCCGGACGATGGGCAGAGCTCCGGAGGGCAGTGCAATCCGCCCAAGAAGATGATAGGGCAGATATGCTGCTATGACGAGAACTCAAACGGCATCTGCGACATAGAGGACATGGGGTGCCCTGACAGCTGCGACGACGGCAACATCTGCACGAACGACACATGCTCGGCGTCCACCGACTTCGAGTGCGTCCACGAGGCCAACTCGCCCTGCTGCGGCAACGGCGTCTGCGAGCCCAACGAGGACGTGAGCAACACATGCCCCGATGACTGCACTATCATAAAGATGTCGCAGTTCAAGTACAGCGACATCGCAGACTACATGGACGGCGACACGTTCGTCTTCATACACACAGGCTCCGCTGAGACCGAGCAGAAGATGTTCTACCTCAACATAACGGCAGGCCCCGGAGGGATGGAGAACATAAAGTACACATACACGTGCAACTCAACGCAGTACGACGACATAGACAGCATAAACTCGGAAGCCGAGAACGTCACGGAGGACGTGGATATGAAGATAAACAAGTACGAGGACAAGAACTACGTGATATACACGAACTTCTTCATCCCCAGCACATCGACCTATTCCAGGGACATAAAGACACTCGAAGGCGACCAGAAGGCGTCCTTCCACTTCAGCGTGAAGAAGAAGGTGCCCCAGGAGAGGGACGACCTGAAGTGTCTCGTGAAGTTCTACTTCGTCGAACCCAGGAAGATTGTGTACGAGTGGCTCTCCATATCCTACATCTAGACGAGGGCACGCCACATTATTTAAACCTGCTGCTTCAATAAGAGTAGATATCAACCCGGAGATGAGTCGGCCGAAATGCCGTGCCGCAATCTGGGAAGAGGTGATAAGATGGCATTCAAGCTAGTGGTCTCTGATCCCAAGACGAAGAAGTCCTACCAGAAGGAAGTGTCGGGCGAGGGAATCCTCGGAAAGAAGATAGGCGACAAGGTCGAGGGCGGCTCCGCCGGGCTTTCCGGATACGAGCTGCAGATAACCGGAGGCTCCGACAACGACGGCTTCCCCATGAGGAAGGACGTCGACGGGACCTCAAGGAAGAAGATACTCCTCTCGTCCGCTCCAGGCTTCCATCCCAGGATGGAGGGCATGAGGAAGAGGAAGTCCATCAGGGGAAACACCGTGTCCGACGACACAGCACAGGTCAACACCAAGGTCGTGAAGTACGGAAAGGAGTCCCTTGAGAAGGTCTTCGGCGGGGACAAGAAGGAAGGCGGGGAATCCGCCGAAGGGTCCGAGAAGCCTGCGGAAGAGACAAAGGAATAAGCAAGAGATTTCGGGTTTTCTTTTAATCTCGGTAGGATTTAAAGATAGATGTCGATATAATCATCTTGCCCGGATGGGCGAGTCGTACTGCCGCTAGTCCTTGCGTGCGACATGACTGTCATGCTTTCGCAGACCAGCGGCCAGCGCATCGAGCGCCCTGCGCCTGTGCGAGACCTTGTTCTTCTCATTCATTCCCATCTCGGCGAAGGTCCTGTCGTAGCCTTCCGGGATGAATATCGGATCCCAGCCGAAGTCGTAGCCCTCGGTGACCCTGCCGCTTATCCTTCCCTTCACGGTCCCCGTGAAGCTCTCGGTCTTCCCGTCCGGGCCGCAATATGTCACGACGCACACGGCGTCCGCCGATGTGTCCTTCCCAGATACGAAATCCACGATGCCCTGCCTGCCCATGGCGCTGAGGAAATGCTTGATTAGGGCGCCTGGGTATCCCGACATTGATTTGAGGCAGAGGCCGGTGTCCTCCACTATAAGCGGCTTTCCCAGCTGCCTGAAGGCATCCTCCGCCTTCTTCCTCGAAACAGCCTCCACGTCGCTGTCCTGGATCTCGGGAAGATCGATTACCTTCTGGACCACATTCATGCCCTTCCGGGAGAGTATCTCCGATGCCTCCCTGACCTTGCCGGCGTTTCCCGTAACGAAGAAAATCTCCATGTCACCACCCCTCCCAGACGAACTCGTATCCCTCGTCCGGATGGCCCTTGTCGCCGCGCCTCCAGTAGAGCATTATGAGGACCCCGGCCAGGATTCCCCCCAGATGGCCGAAATTGGCGATTCCCGGTTCGAAGCCGAACAGTCCCGAGGCGAACTCGAATATGGCGAAGAACACCACGAGGAGGGCCGCGGGAAGGGGTATCCCAGGGAAGATGAACACTATGTTCCTCGGGAACTTGAAGGCGTACGCCGTGAGCACCGCGAAGATGGCGCCGCTCGCCCCGAGGAGCGGGACGTCCGAGACGCCGGAGAGCACTATGTGCAGCAGGGCAGAGACTATCCCAGACACGAAGTAGAGTATCACGTACCTTCGCTTTCCGAGCACCCTCTCCATGATGCTTCCGAATATGAAGAGCGCCAGCATGTTCAGGCCCAGGTGGGTTATGGAGCCGTGGGCGAACATGTAGGTGACGAACTGCCAGTACATGCCGGAGAGGGCGAGGACGGGTGTCAGCGCCACGAGCTGCGTGAACGGCTGGTAGGCCACCTGGACCAGGAAAACCGCAAAGCAAGCTACCATTATGGCCAGCGTGACCGAAGGGAAGTCCTTAGAAGGCATGAGAATCACCCGGATAAGAATAGATTCCGGGCACTTATTTAAAAGCGTTGCCCGGGAAACCGGGCTGCAGGCCGATTGAATCATTTATTAGGGAGCTTGCGGAAGTTATTCTTATGGAGGTGTCTTAATGGCAAAACATGCTGATCTCGTGCAGAGAGGCGTGGCAGCCTTCGTCGATCTCATCATCCTGTTCGTTGTCTTTGCCGTTCTCGGTGCGCTCTTCGCAGGGCCCGTCGTGTTCAGTTCGATGATGATGCCGGGCTACGGAATGGTGAGTCCCATCGCGGTCATGATGGCTTGGGTGGCGAACATAATCAGCACGCTGGTGGCCTTCGGGTACTTCGTGTACTTCGAGGGAAACGGCGGGCAGACCATAGGCAAGAAGGCGATGAAGATAAAGGTTGTGACCGAGGGTGGAAAGGCAATCACTTACAGCGAGGCCCTGATAAGGAACATCCTTAGGATAATCGACTGGCTGCCGTTCGTCTACATAGTCGGGATAATACTCATCGCGACAAACGACAAGAAGCAGAGGCTCGGTGACATAGCCGCAAAGACCATAGTCGTCGTCGCGTGAACGCGCCCGCAATCACGAACCTTCCCGCTTCCTGCGGGAAGCCCTTTTTTTCTTTCTTCCCTTCCTTCTCATGGCCCGCCTCTCGACAAGGACGAGGAGCGGGGGTATGACGCCTATCGCAGCTATGAGCGAGTACACCACGCCGAACGACAGCGCCACGGCGAAGTCCCTAAGGAGGGGCAGCTGCGCCAGGGTGAGCGCCAGGAACCCTATGACTGTGGTGATGGTGGTCAGGGCCAGCCCCTTTCCCACGTGCTGGACAGCGTTGTAGACGGCGACCTCGAACTCGTACTTCTTCTTGTCCTCCTCGAACCGGTGGAGTATGTGTATGCCGAAGTCTATGCCGAGGCCTATTATTATGGAGAAGACGCCCACGAGCTGGGTGGACAGCGCGATTCCGAGAAGGCCCATGGTACCGAACGTCCAGAGGCTTCCCAGGACTATGGGCATTATGGCTATGAAGACGAAGCTCGTCCTCCTGAAGAAGAGGTACAGCACCACGAGGACGCCGGCAAAGCCTATGAAGGTCACGCTTCCCACGCTCTGCCCTATAGAGCTTGATATCTCGTCATTCAGGGCCACCGAGCCGGCGACGTCCACGCGGACCCCCGCGGGAAGCGGCGTGTTGTCCACGATGCTCCTCACCTCGTAGAGGACGTCGTCCTCCTGCACGGTCGAGAGCCCGTTCTCAAGGGAGAATATCATCAGCGCCATGCGGTTGTCGCTGCTCAGCAGGCCGGAGGCGGAAGGGTTCCCCGAGAGCGCCTGGTCTATCTCGTTCTGTGTGGCCTTGATGTCCACAAAATCCAGTATGCTGCTCTCCCGGGCCACGAACCGGTCAGCCATCGCCTGCTCAGATATGAGTTGCATCGCGGAGAGGACGTCCTTGGCCCTCATGTCCGGAACCGGCGCGGACGAGTCGTCGTCCCTGAATATCAGTATGATGTTCGACGAGGCCCCTCCGAGCTCGTCCCTGACGTAGTTGAGCGCCTTTATCTCGGGAACGGTGTCGGGAACGAGGCTCTCCTGGCTCGTGCTCGTCTTTATCAGGGCGAACCCGCTGGTAAGGAAGACTGTCAGCACTAGGAAGACCATCAGAACAGCCTTTGGTCTCCCCTCCTCGACCTTCGCTATCCGTTCAAGGACGTGCTCCAGCATCACAACCCCCTCACCTTGCTGTCGAACTTCTCCTCAAGCGACATGAGGGCCGGAAGGACCAGAAGGGATAGCAGAGCCGAGTATATTATCCCGATGCTCAGCGATATCCCCATGTCGGCGAGGAACGGCACTCCCGAGAGAGCGAGAGAGAGGAACGACACGATGGTGGTCACCGCCGTGCCGAATATCGCCCTCCCTACACGGTCCACCGCTATGCCATAGCAGACGAAGCATGTCTTCAGGCATTCGCTGTAGTTGCCGCCGTCCTCCAGGCAGCGGTGGTACTCCTCGTCCTTTCTCTTCTTCCTCTCCTCCAGGTACCTGTTCATGACGTGTATCGTGTAGTCTATGCCGACCCCTACCACCATGGAGCCGACCATGACGGTAACTATGGAAAGGGGAATCCCCATGAAATGCATGGTGCCGCCCGTCCATATGACAACGAGCGCCAGGACGCTTATGGACACGAAGGCCCTCACCGGCGACCTGTACGCTATCGCCAGAGTGATTAGTATGAGCACGCCGGCTATGGTGACCGTGTTGACGAGGTCACTCAATATGAGGTCGAATATCACCTTTCCTATTATGGAGCCCCCGGTGACTGTCATCTCGATGCTTCCCGGCAAGCCCACGTCGGTAATCTCCGAGTAGATGGCGTCCGTTATCCTGACCAGCTTCTGGTCCGTCGGGTTGCCGCTCACCCTCACAGATATCGTGGCCAGCGAATAGTCCCTGCCGAAGATGCCCTGGGCGTCCCCGAAGAACTGCTTTATGGCCTCGGGGTCGTCCGGAATGCTTCCGAATGCCGCCACCAGCGCATCCGGCGGGCCGCTCACATCCTCAATCCCCGGCACGTCCCTCAGGGCCGTCTCCAGTTCAAGGAGCCTCCTCATGACCAGGGGGTCGCGTATGTCCCTCACGTCCCGCGGGGAAGCCGCCGCCGTGTCCAGCCTGGCGAGAACGAACAGGCTCCCCGACTGGGAGAAGACGTTCGCAATCAGGTCGTTGTTCTTCACGGCAGGGAGGTCCTGGGGCAGCGTCTTGGTGAAGTCGGTCTCTATGGTTATGGAGGCGGCGCTGAGCGCCATGATTATCGTTATAATGACGACGACGCCTATGACGATTTCCGGGTCCCTGGAGGCGAACTCCCCGTACCTTTCAAGAAAGCTCTTTCGCATAAGACCAGCCTCCGCAGGCCCGCCCTCACTTCTTCCTCTTCCAGAAGAAGAGGCCGAGGGCTATGACCGCTATTGCCACGCCAGCTATCATCGGGGTCAGGTCGGAGGACGACTTCGTCACGTCTATCGGCACGGTTGCCTTCACCGTCCTGACGTCGCTGCCCTCGACGTACCTCATCTCCACATCGACCAGGTACTTCTTGAGGACGGCGTTGCCGTCGACCGTGAACGTGAACACGGCGTCCCCGCTCTCTCCAGGCGCGAGGTTGCCGACGTAGTCGTACACCTCGTCGAATGTGAAGGGCTGGCTCGAATCCCTGAAGACCTTGACGCTGACGCTGTTCGCGTCATCCTCGCCGTTGTTTATCAGCCTTACCCGCAGCTCATCCGAGCTTCCCTGCGCTATCTCGGAGGGGCTGACGACCTCGCCGCCCTTCACGATGTAGCCGGTGAAGCTTCCCGATGACGTCCCGGTGCCTGCCAGCACCTCCTCGACCGCGAGGTTGGGAGAGGGCTTGACCCTTATCTCAACGGGGATGTCGTTCGTCAGGTAATCGTTGACGTTGTTGTTGTCGCTCTTGTACTTCACCCGCAGGGTGGCGTCGTGGGCGCCGGCGGAAACGCCGTCAGCAACGTCTATGTAGAATACGGCGTTCTTGACTGAATCCTTGTCGATTGCGCCGATGTTGAACATGTCGGAATAGCTGCTGCTCGCGGAGAAGCCCTCCGGGAGGATGAGCTCGGCCGTGACCAGCTTCGCCGGACCGTCCCCTATGTTCTGCAGCTCCACTGACAGCTTCACGCTGTCGTCTCCCGCGTGTATCTCGGCGGGCGCCGATGTCATTGTCCCGGCGGCGAAGGCCGGGCTCATGGACTCGACGCTCACGGTGAGCTTCCTCGTCACGGAAAGCTCCCTATTGCCCCCGGCGGTGCACTCAAGCTTGAGTTCGTTGTCGCCGTTGACGGCCGCCGAGTCCACCCTCACCTTGTACTCCAGGAGCGCGTCGTCGTTGCCCCTAAGGGTCCCGATGTCCCTTACCGGATCCTCATTAGGGTCAAGGGAGAACGGATACTCCGGCACGAGGGTGCAGGAGACGTTCTCGGCGTCGTAGAGGCCGTAGTTCTGGACGTTTATGTAAAGCTTGAAATACTCTCCCGCGGGCGCCGGCGAGGGGTCGTACTTGAGCTGCGAGACCATCAGGGCGGGCATGTTAACGAGCTCCTGGGCAGCGGCGACTCCCGAGAAGAGGAGCAGCGCGGCAATGAGCGGGAACAGGATTCTCATAATATCACCAAAGTCAACAACAATTGTTTTAGGGACCAAACATTTTTATATCGGAGCCCTCAGGTCGCGATTGCACGGGCCTTCTCAAGGACATCTTTCGCGTGGCCCTTCACCTTCACGCCTCTCCATGAATGGCGCATGACGCCCTCACGGTCTATTAGGAATGTGCTCCTGACGGTTCCGAGAAACTCCCTTCCCATGAACTTCTTCGGCTTCCACACGCCATACAGCTTCTGCACCATCGCGTCGGGGTCCGAGAGCAGCACTATAGTGAGCCCCTTCGAATCGATGAACTTCTGGTGGGACTCGCATGTGTCCTTGCTCACGCCGAGGATGACGGTGCCGGACTTCCCGAACTCGTCCTTCAGCGAGCTGAAGTCCATCGCCTCCATGGTGCATCCCGGCGTGTTGTCCTTGGGGTAGAAGTACAGCACGACGTTCTTCCCCCTGAAATCCCCGAGGCTCACATCCCTTTCAGAGCTGTCCTTCAGCGTGAACCCCGGCGCCTCCTTTCCGACCATGTCTTCGTAATCCATTCAAACCACCAACAGGCTTTAGGTATACATTTTATATCAAGGATACTTGGGCCTCTCCATATTTAAAAGGAGGGTTTCCTTTACCATACCTCAGTTGAGAAGCCAGACGAACAGGTTGAGGGCCGTGGCGAAGGTGACCCACGCGAGGTAGGGCACCATGCAGTATCCTGCCCACCTGCGTATCCTCCAAAAGACCAGGACGCACGCGAGTATGGAGAGCCACAGCGGGACTATGTCGGCCAGGCCCAGGACGGGCGAGCGGAGTCCGAAGAACAGGAACGACCAGAGCACGTTGAGCGCGAACTGCAGGACGAAAATGCAAAGGGCGGGCCTCCCCTCCTTCCGGAATCCCGTCTTCTCCCAGACCAGGTATATGGAGACGCCCATGAGGATGAAGAGCGTCGTCCACGCGGGACCGAACAGCCAGTTGGGCGGGGTGAAGAACGGCTTCTGAAGCGACGCGTACCACGTGGCTATGCTAGGGTAGGTGAACAGCGAGCCTGAGCTCCCGACGAGGATGCACGCTACCACGAAGAGGATTAGCGCTGGATAGCTCTTAATGACGGGCTTCATAATTGATTATTCCCGAAGCATCCATTTATTTATTTTCCGCTCCCAAATAACCAGCAAAGGTGGCAGGATGGCTGACAGGATAGTGATGCACGTCGACCTCGACTCGTTCTACGCCTCGGCAGAGGAGCTAAGGAAGCCGGAGATAAGGGGCAAGCCCATAGTGACATGCATGTATTCCGGGAGGACAGAAGACAGCGGAGCAGTCAGCGCGGCCAACTACCCTGCGAGGAAGCTCGGGATACACGCCGGCATGCCCATAAGGAACGCCAAGAGGCTGGCAGGCGAAAACGACGTGGTGTTCCTCCCAAGCGACAGGGATTACTACTCGAAGGTCTCGGACAGGATTATGGGGATGCTCGAGGGCTTCTCCGACAGGTTCCAGCAGGCAAGCATAGACGAGGCGTACCTCGAGGTGACCGAGAGGACCGGCGGCGACTGGAAGAGGGCCGAGGAGCTCGCGAAAAGGGTAAAGGACGAGGTGAAGTCGATGACGGGGCTGACGTGCAGCATAGGAGTCGGGCCGAACAAGTTCGTGGCCAAGATGGCATCCAAGCACATGAAGCCCGATGGCCTGACGGTCGTGGAGAAGGGGGAGGAGGAATTCCTCAGCGGCATCCCCGTCACGAAGCTGCACGGCGTGGGTCCCAAGACCACGGAGATACTGGAAGAGCTCGGCATCAGGAAGGCGGGTGACATCGCGAAGGCCGACCCTGCTGCGCTCCTCAACGCCCTCGGGGAGAACAAGTCCGTGCTCCTGCGCGACAGGGCGAGAGGCATCGACGATTCCCCGGTCGAGCAGCAGGAGAGGAAGCAGTTCTCGAGGCTCGGGACGCTCAGCGAAGACAGCAGGGACCCCGGGCTCATAATGGGCAAGCTCTCGGAGCTGTCGGCCGACCTGCAGAAGAGGCTCAGCGGCGCGGGCGCGGCCTTCAGGACAGTGACGCTGATACTCATAGACAGGACGCTTGACATGCAGACGAGGAGCGAGACGATGGAGAACGGAGGCGACATGGCCCCCGCGCTCGCGAAGGCCGGGGAGCTGCTCTCGGCGTTCCTTTCGGAGAACCCGAAGAAGACGCTCCGGAGGGTAGGGATAAGCGTCTCGAACCTCACATATAAATCAGGAAAGGAACAAAAGACGATAGCGGATTTCGGTGGATGACATGACGGCTTACGACGATGCGATGGCAAGGCTCAGGTCAATGGCTAACCAGAAGGACCTTGAAGGCATGAAGCGGTACGGGATATCCGGGAAGAACATGCTCGGCATATCGGTCTACGACATCAGGAGGCTGGCGAAGGAGATGGGAAGGGACCACGCGCTCTCGCTGAGGCTGTGGGACTCCGGAATCCACGAGGCCAGGCACCTGGCGGTGTACACCGACGAGCCCGCGAAGGTCAGCGAGGCCCAGATGGAGAAATGGGCGGCGGACTTCGACTCGTGGGACGTCTGCGACCAGGCGTGCACGGACCTCTTCGACAAGACGCCGCTCGCATGGAAGAAGGCAAGGGAATGGTCCTCCAGGAAGGAGGAGTTCGTCAAGCGCGGGGCGTTCGCGCTCATGGCGGGGCTCGCGGTCCATGACAATAAGGCTTCCGACGGTGATTTCAAGAGCCTGCTGCCCCTGATAGAGAGGGAGGCAGGCGATGACCGGAACTTCGTGAGAAAGGCCGTCAACTGGGCCCTGAGGAACATAGGCAAGAGGAGCCTGGCGCTGAACGCCAAGGCCATAAGCGCCGCCGAGCAGATAGCAAAGAGGGATTCCAAGGCGGCGAGGTGGATTGCAAGCGACGCGCTCAGGGAGCTCCGCAGCGAGAAGGTGAGGGAAAGGCTCTCAAAGAGGAAGTGAATTCCATGAAAAGGCCAATGGTTCCCGCGATCGGGCTGCTCTCAGCATTCATCCCCATGGCAGGCATACTGATCTCGATATCCATGTCTCCCTGGTTCACCTGGACCGGGAGCTTCCTCAGCGACCTGGGCCGGAGCGGCGTCCCGGCAGAGATATTCAACGGGAGCCTGGTAGCCGGAGGGCTCCTAGGGACGCTTTTCGCATACGCCATCATGAGGGAGAAGTTCTACAGGAGCCGCCACGGCATGGCTGCCTTCATGCTCGCAACACTGTCGCTCATACTCGTTGGTGCATTCCCCGTCCAGACTGACACCCCGCACACGGCAGCGGCAGTGGCTTTCTTCCTGCTCTCGACGGCATCGCTCCTCCTGATAGGCACAGCGGAGAAAGGCAACAGCTGGCACGGCACGGCATTCCTAGCCCTGGGAGTCGTCTCGCTCGCGGCCCTTCCGCTCTACGGCGTCCCCAGGCCGTGGGGCTTCAACGCGTTCGTCGAGATGCTCACGTCAGCTGGTATGTCCGTATTCACGGCAGTGACAGCTGCCATTATGCTGAAAAGACCAATGCCGGCACATCTGGCGGGCTCAGTGGGATAAGTAGTCCCTCGAAACGAGCCTCTGCCTTATCGTCCTCGCGAGACCGATGTTGCAGGCCACCTCGAGGGCGTCCAGCGCGTACGCCATGTCGCTTTCATTCATGCGGTAGCCGTTGAGCTTATAGCTCTTCCTCAGGAGATTCTGCTTGGAATCCGCGAGGGCCGCTTTCATGTAGCCGCTGTCGCGGCCCACGGAATAGAACCTCAGCTCCATGGCCATCTCCATGCAGTCAACCTGCAGCATGGGGTTGGATATCATGGAGGTGAAGCTGTCCAGCTGCATGGACTTCTTCGATATGTAGCGGTCTGCCCTGCTGATTGCCATGCCCAGAGGGCTCAAGGCACAATTGTCCATAAGATGCATCCCCGAGAATAGATTCCCGGGAAGTTTTAAAAACGGGAAACCCGTGAGAGTCGGGGGTCAACTTTTTATAATCATGTCCCCAATTAAGCTAATGGAATCACCAAGGATTTCGATTCTGCTTCCCGCAGCGCTTATTGTGGCGGTCCTCCTCGCATCCGGATGCACTACCGAGCAGTCGCCGCAGGACATGGCAAAGGAAGCGGCGCTGGACACCGGCCAGGAGATGGTCCAGGACAGCGTGGGCGGCGCGGTCGAGCAGGTCGCGGACGATGCTGGCCAGCAGCTCGTCAACTTCAAGTGCGTGCTCGCCGACGGGAGGGAGATTTACTTCCTCAAGGAGAAGGCGAGCGTGAAGAGCGAGGCCGGCCAGTCGTGGCTGAACGATGACGGCTACTTCGCACTCTTCGACATAGACGGCACACAGTACCTTGTCGAGTACCCGGCAGAACAGTCCGACATGAGCTTCGACGACATGATGACCACATACACGGTCTCAAAGACATCACCAGGATACGACTGCGAACTCAACGTGGTCACGGAGGCGGATGTGACGCCGCCGGACATCCAGGTCATAACGCCGGATGAGCTAGGCGAGCTCATGCTCCAGCAGATGATGGCGCAGGGAAGCTAGAGAAGCCGCACGATTTCCTTGAAAAAATCAGAGAGTGGACTGGAGGGGATTTGAACCCCTGGCCTCTTGGATGCGAACCAAGCGATCTACCACTGATCTACCAGCCCTTGACAAATGAATTGGTCCGGCTATTTTAAAAACGTGACAGTGGAGTCACGTTTAAACCGGAGGGGACAATATTATTGAATGGCCGGGATTTTCGACATATTCAGCGTCTACGTCCTCGTGGAGGCCGTGTGGCTCATACTCCCGGCGTACGCAGCGAACGGCCTCGTCCCGCTCTTCCGGGGGAAGAGGAGGCTCGACTTTAACAGGAAGTTCATAGACGGCGAGCCCATACTCGGTCCGGGAAAGAGCATAGAGGGGCTCATATGGGGCGGCGTGGTAGGCGCCATGATAGGCCTCGTCGAGATGCTAGCGTTCCCGTACCTGCCGTGGGAGCTCTCGGACGTGCCGCTTAGGCTTTCCATGATGACGCCGCTGCTCGGTCTCCTCCTCGGCCTCGGCGCGATGGCCGGGGACTCGGCGGGCTCTTTCATAAAGAGGAGGCTGAAGCTCAAGAGAGGGGCGAAGGCGCCCCTCCTCGACCAGCTGGACTTCTTCTTCGGAGCCATTCTGTTCGCTTCCGCAGTGACACCGATAAGACTGGAATGGGTCATACTGATGGCGGTGCTGACCCCAATCTTCCACTATGCGGCATGCGTAGTCGGCTACGCGCTCAAGATAAAGAAGGAACCTTGGTGAAACCCGCCTGAGGGACAGCGGACCTGCGGGGTTTTTAAATTTTGGCATGCATAAAAGTTAGCATGAGCAATGCAAAGCCATGCGCCGACATGGGCGTGGAAGTGCCGGAAAAGGGCCCCGCGACGCTCTGCGACGCGATGACGGTGTACCAGAACACAATAACCAACAACCACTACGGAAGCGACAGGTTCGAAGAAATCGCGGACGGCGTAATACGCTGCATGAAGGACAACAGGGGGCTCAGCTACACCACAAAGGAAATCATGGATCTCATAGACCAGTGCGGCGAGGGCGCAACCGAGCAGGAAATCAGAACTTTCCGCGAGGTCGCGGTCAACTACGTCGACTGAGGCGCGACAGCTGTCACAGCTTCTCCAGGACGCTTGCGACCTGCCTGTGCACGTCTCCCTTGGACGCAGTCCCGTCTATGACGAACCACTGGCCGAACACGTTGTCCCTGGCCATCCGGTGGTAGGACGCATTCACGCGCCCGAGGAAAGCTGAATCCGCCTCGTTCCTGTCCAGCTTCCCGTGTTCTCCCATCTTCCTCTTCATGGACTCCTCCGGAGTGATGTCGAGGAAGAACACCACGTCAGGCCTCGGTATGCCGAAGTCCTCGGCGAACCTGAGCGCCTTCTCCTGCCCAAGGCCCCTTATGCCCTGGTAGACTATGGTGGAATTGAAGTACCTGTCGCATATCACCGTCTTCCCCGCGGATAGCCAGCCGGAGATCCTCTCCTTGTCCTTGACCATGTCTCCGGCGTAGAGGAGGAACTGCATCTCGGTGGAAAGCTCCTTCTTCCTGTCGAGAAAGAGCCGTATGAGCCTTCCGAGGTCGCCTTCGTAGTCCGGGTATTCCACCCTCACGGCGGCATCGGTCCCGAGGCGCTCGAGGAGCATCCTGCTCTGGGTCTCAGTGCCCGAGCCGTCAATGCCCTCGAATACTATCAAGCGCCCTTTCATTCTCAACCTTCAAGCTTCTCTTTTATGGCCTTCTGGACCCGCTCGTTGACCACGCCCACCTCGCCTTCGACGTTTATCTCGACGAAGTTTGCGCCCTTCTTGTAGTAGTCTATGAGAGGCGCTGTCTGCTTCTGGTACGTGTCGAGCCTGGTCTTGACGACCTCGGGCTTCTGGTCGTCCCTCTGGTAGAGCCCGCCCCCGCACTTGTCACAGATTCCTTCGACCCTGGGCTTTATGTTCTTCTCGTGGTATATCTCGCCGCACATCCTGCACGTCCACCTTCCGGAGAGCCTGCCTATGATGATCTCCTCCGGGGCCGTGAGGTTCACGACGAGGTCTATGTCCGTTATTCCGGAGAGAGCCTCGGCCTGCGCTATGGTCCTTGGGAAGCCATCGAGTATGAAACCGTTCCTGCAGTCGTCCTGCCCTATCCTCTCCTTTAGAAGCTGTATGACGAGCCCGTCGGGCACGAGGCCGCCGGCGTCCATGTACTCCTTGGCCTTGAGCCCGAGCTCGGTCCCGTTCTTCACGTTCTCCCTGAGGAGGTCGCCTGTCGATATCTTCACTATCCCGTGCTCTTTTGCAACGAGGCCCGAATGGGTGCCCTTGCCCACTCCGGGCGCGCCGAGGAAAATCATCTTCACCATTTCCGGCACCTACTTCCTCTGCTTCTCCTCGATTGCCGCCTGCGCCGCCGCAAGCCTCGCTATCGGGACCCTGTAGGGCGAACAGCTGACCTCGTTCAGGCCTATCCTGTGGCAGAACTTGACAGACTCCGGCTCGCCTCCGTGCTCGCCGCATATGCCTATGTGCATCTTCGGGTTGACCTTCCTGGCGTTCTCTATGCAGTACTGCATGAGCCTTCCGACGCCCTTCTGGTCCAGCGCCTGGAACGGGTCCCTGTCGTATATGCCCTTGTCGACGTAAATCTTCAGGAACTTGCCCGCGTCATCCCTGCTGAAGCCGCAGCCCATCTGGGTGAGGTCGTTGGTACCAAAGGACATGAAGTCCGCGTCGGCCGCTATCTCGTCGGCAGTCATGGCGGCCCTCGGCACCTCTATCATGGTGCCTATCCTGTACTTGACCCTGCCCCTGGCGCCGAGCTCGTCCGCCACCTTCTCGATTATCTCCTTTATCATGGTGAACTCCTTGACGTTCCCGACAAGGGGCACCTCTATCCACGGGTGCGGGTCGGCTCCCTCCTTCTTGGCCTCGAAAGCGGCCTCGAAGATGGCCCTGGCCTGCATCTCGTTTATCTCGGGGTACTTGACGCCGAGCCTGCAGCCCCTGAAGCCGAGCATCGGGTTGAACTCCTTCAAGCCCTCCATGGTCTCCTTGAGCTTCTTAGGGGACTCTCCCATCTCCCTTGCCACCTCGTTTATGTCCTTCTCCTCGTGGGGAAGGAATTCGTGGAGCGGCGGGTCGAGCAGCCTTATGACTATCGGCATGCCGCTCATCACCTTGAACAGCCCCTTGAAGTCCTTCCTCTGGAAGGGCTGGATCTTTGCGAGCGCCTTCTTCCTTCCCTCGAGGTCGTCGGCAAGGATCATCTCCCTGACAGCCATTATCCTCTCGGGCTTGAAGAACATGTGCTCGGTCCTGCAGAGGCCTATGCCCTCGGCGCCGAACTTCTTGGCTACCTCCGCGTCGTGCGGGGTGTCGGCGTTGGTCTTCACAGAGAGCTTCTTCCTTGCGTCGACCCACTTCATGATGGTTGCGAAGTCTCCGCCTATCCCGGGCTCTACGAGGTCGAGGGCTCCTACGTAGACCTCTCCCGTGGAGCCGTCGAGGCTTATCACATCACCGGCTCTGATGGTCTTGCCCCCTGCCTTGAACGTCTTCTCCTTCTCGCTGACGACTATGGACTCGCATCCCGCGACGCAGCACTTGCCCATGCCCCTCGCGACCACGGCAGCATGTGATGTCATGCCGCCCCTCGCCGTGAGGATGCCTTCAGCTGCGTCCATGCCTTCGATATCCTCGGGGCTGGTCTCCGTGCGCACGAGGACGAGCTTCTCCTTGGGGCTCTTCTCCTTTATGGCTGCCGCCTCATCTGCCGTGAAAACGACCTTGCCCACGGCTGCCCCCGGGGATGCCGGAAGGCCCTTCGCCACCGCCTCTGCCTTCTTCTTGGCCGCGGGGTCTATCTGCTTGTGGAGAAGCTGGTCGAGCTGCTCCGCCTTCATCTTCATTATCGCCTGGTCCTCGGTAAGGAGCCCCTCCTTGACCATGTCGACGGCAACCTTAACCGCGGCTGCGGCGGTCCTCTTGCCGTCCCTTGTCTGGAGCATGTACATCTTGCCCTTCTCTATTGTGAACTCGAAGTCCTGCATGTCCCTGTAGTTCTTCTCGAGCGTCTCCCTTATCTTCTGGAGCTGCTTGTAGCTCTCCGGAAGCTCCTTTTCCATGTCGGAGAAGTGCTTCGGGGTCCTGATGCCGGCCACGACGTCCTCGCCCTGGGCGTTCATCAGGTACTCGCCGTAGAGGGCGTTCTCCCCAGTCGCCGGATTCCTGGTGAAGCCCACACCGGTGCCTGAATCCCATCCCAGGTTTCCGAAAACCATGGTCTGTATGTTGACGGCGGTCCCGATGTCGTCTGGTATGCCGTTGAGCCTCCTGTACGTTATGGCCCTCTTATTGTCCCATGAGCTGAAGACGGCATTGACGGCAGCGTCGAGCTGCTCCCTCGGGTCCTGCGTGAAATCCTTTCCCGTCTCCTTCTTTATGAGCGCCTTGTACTTCCCGACGACGACCTTCAGGTCATCGACGGTGAGGTCCGTGTCCTGCCTTCCCTTCTTGACGCTGTCGAGCTCCTTCTCGAACTCCGCGTGCTCGACGCCCAGGACGACGTCGCCGAACATCTGCAGGAACCTCCTGTAGGAGTCCCATGCGAACCTGTCGTTTCCCGAAAGCTTCGCGAGGCCATCGACCGCCTTGTCGTTCAGGCCTAAGTTCAGGACGGTGTCCATCATGCCCGGCATCGACACCGCGGCGCCCGACCTGACGGATACAAGCAACGGGTTCTCGTCGTCCCCGAACCTCTTGCCCATCTTCTTCTCGAGCCTCTCTATGTTCTCCGATATCTGGCTGGCGAGCCCGGAGGGCCACTTCTTCGTCTTGACGACGTCTATGCAGACCTTCGCCGTGACCGTGAATCCCGGGGGTACCGGAAGCCCTATCTTCGTCATGGAGCCAAGGTTGGCACCCTTTCCGCCAAGGAGCCTCTTGTCCTTGGTGTCTCCCTCACCGAAAAAATACACCATCTTGTTCTCTGACATAACACAAACCACCCTTTAGTTTTTAACTTAGCATTACTTAGCAAACCGTCTCCTGCGGCTAAGATGTTCTATTAATTAAGCCACGTATTTAAATAAGAAACGC
>CAZTRL010000004.1:41792-48132 GCA_964616715.1 uncultured archaeon
AAAAGAAGAGCGCCAGCAAAAAGCCCAGGCAGACACCCGTCGGCACCATAAGGATAAGGGTATCCGACCTCAAGCCGTACGAGAAGACGAAGACCGGCTGGAAGAGGTCCTCCAGGGAGTTCCCAGAGGCAATGCACGTCATAGAGCTCTTCCGGGCCCACAGCAGCTTCAGCGCACTGATGGACGCCAAGGACCTGAGGTTCCTCAAGGGCCAGATGTCGCCCGGCGGCATGTGCCAGGGCGCAAGGATATGCATCCTCCCTGACGGAAGGAAGCTCGACAAGGCATTCTCGCTGTTCGCAGAGGACCTGACCATACACGACGAGGCATCCAACGAGCACTGGGACGTGCTCTGCAGGAACCCCGGCGGCACCTACTCATACGCCTACACGCTCGACAAGAAGGACAGGTCCACGAAGAAGAAATACGGAGAGGTCGCCGAGTTCGAGGAGCTCTACCCAACCATACAGGCAAGGGTCACGAAGGCCCTCGACGACGAACACGACTTCATGGCGGTGCCCATGTACACGCTGCTGCGCACGTACATGAGGGTGGGAAACGAGATATACTACAAGGCCCACGGCCACAAGGGCCTCACCACGCTGAAGAAGAAGGACATACGGATAAGCGGGAACAGGGTCACATTCAGCTACCTCTCGAAGGGGGGCGTGCCGAGGACCATAACGGAGAGCTTCCCGGCGGTCTACATCAGGCGGCTGAAGCGGATGATGTCGGGCCTCCGGCCGTCGTCGTTCGTCTTCGTGAACCCCAGCACGGGCCATCCTCTCTCCGACGTGCAGTTCAAGAGGGCGTTCGAGAGGTACTGCGGGAAGGCGTTCTACCCGCACATCGTGCGTTCCTACTACGCGACTGAGAAGGCGAAGGAGTTCCTGTCGATGCACGACACGGCGACGAAGGACGAGGTGCTCAAGCTATACAGGTTCATAGCTTCCAAGCTCGGGCACAAGCGCTTCGAGAAGAAGGAGAAGGCCTGGAAGGAGAGCTACAACGTGACCATCCACCACTACATAGAGCCGGACATACTCAGCAGGCTCGCGGCGCTGTCCGGCAAGGGCAAGCCTGCATCCAATAAAAAGCAATAAAAGCCATGCGACCCAAAGCTATTCAATGGGCTTCAAGAACGAGGTCGCTGAAATCCTGGGACACAGGTTCGGAGACGTCACCAGGAGGATGATCCTCGACAAGTACTCAGACGACGACCCCCAGGAGATATACGATGTCGCCGAGCACATGCTGTCGGCCTTCATGGGCGGCAAGAACGCAGACACCGTGCTCGCAAAGCTCGTCTCCAAGTACAAGCTCAAGGTGAAAATCAGGTAAAAACAGAATGCTGCGCCATATTTAAGAGAGTAAAGGGAAAATAATTATCAGTAGCATGAAAAGCGAGAACGAAAAGCGCAAGGGTTTCCGGCCCGACAGGATCGAAATCGCGCTTGCGGGAATAATCGTGTACGCGGCAGCGATTGCGGCCGTGCACCTTCTGAGGCCGGGAAGCGAGGAGTTCTATGCCGGACCACTCACGACCTGGATAAATATCATAACGGTCCTGATAGCTATAGGCGCCGGCGCTCTCTGCCTACGATACTTCGGCGTCCGGAACTATCAGGGAAGGAGCGTCCTCGCCCTGACAAGCACGAACGCGCTCTGGCTCATCGCCGACATGGTATGGACGTACTCGGGGGATGCCCTCGTCTCGTGGGCTGACGTCCTCTACCTGGCGGGCTATCCCCTTATCATGGCCGGCATATTCTTCGGCATAAAGACGTTCAACCCGGAATTCACACACGAGAGGAGGAAGATAGCAATACTCGCGGCCGTGTCCATAATAGTGAGCGCTGTGTACCTGTTCGTATTTCCTCTGTCATGGGACCCGGAGCTCACGCCCCTTGAGAACGCTCTCGTGGCGGGCTACGTCGTCGCCGACATAGTCATACTGGTCCCGACCGTATTCCTTGTCTCCCAGGTACTCTCCGGGTTCTTCAGCAGGCCGTGGACGCTGATAGCGGCCGCGACCATCATGAACATAGCAGCGGACATCTACTACAACCTTAACTACGACACTTACACGGGCGGCGACCTGATAGACGTCGTGTGGTACTTCGCGTATCTGACGTACGCAGCGGCGTTCCTGCTGCTATACAGGGGTGCGAGAAGCATATCGCAGAGCGTTCCGGAGAAGAAATGACGCGCCTCAAAAGGCGCGCTCACAGCTCCTTCCTGTACTCGACCGTGCGCGAGGCTTCGTTCATGTCGCCTAGCATCTTCAACCCCGACGCCCCAAGATAGACGCCGATTGCATAAGGGAGGGCTTCGAGCAGCGCGCCCGGAAGCATCGTTAAGGTGTCGGCCATCACCTGGAGTGCGTATGCAGCGTTTGGGTCCATGCTTTCTTCTTGTGGCTAAGAAATTTAAGCCTTGAGCGGGAGCCTCAAACGCCCGATGGTATCACCCAAGTATAGAAGTCATGCCCAAGAGACGAAGGCCGCTACGACTTTATTGCAAGGCATGCGCACCTCACGCCGGCCTTGTTCGCGGAGAGTATCGTTTCATCGCCTATAGTTTCTACTCTGTACCCCATCTCCGAGTACATGTCAGCCGCGGATTTGTTCATATAATCGTCGTACGAATCTGCCAGCAGAACGATCCGGCTTTTCTCAGATGAGAGTATATTCACGGGGCTCCATAGCTTCTCATCCGACACGATGGCGGGAAGCCTTTCTATATCATAGCCGTTTTTGCTGAGCGTTTCGCACACATATTCCGTGTATCTTCTGGAATCGCCATGGTCGTTGGGCGAAACGTCGACAGGCTCGGAAACTATGCCGCGGACATTCCCCTTGTCATAGACAAAGCCCAATACCGTATCCAGGTGGAAAAAGCCGGCGTTTCTCCTTTCATGATACTTTTCCTCGCACAGTCCACTGATATCGTCAAGTATAATGGTATCGAGTTCCAGTTTTCCAAACACCTCTTTGATGGCCTTTTTTGCTGAGGGTAAGTTCTTGTATGCATGCCCACTGACCTGACTCGTTGCCCAGCCGACAATTGCATGCCTGTCTGTTATAAGACAGTCCCCTCCGATGACAAGGAACGGCGCCTCTTCTATGGATACGCCTCTGCTTTCCATGTATTCTTTCAGTATCTCTTTATCAAAGAAGTCCTTGGGGGAACCGACGCCGTAAAGGACACTGTCCCTGCTCATGAGAAAATGTGGTTTATCGTTTTCATATCCGGTGAATGTTGCAGGATCCCTTATCCAGAGGCTTTTCTGCCCGCCCACGCTTGACAGTCCGATCTTGTGTATGTCGGCGCCTGAGTTTTTGGACAGAGCTGAGCCAATGCTGCCGATCACCTCATCTGTCAGAGCATTTCCTGCAATCGGAAGAAACGCCGTTCCAATTTCCCCCCTGTACTCGGGAACAATCCTGTATGACATATTGAACCATCCGAGTGTATACCCTGATGAAGATAGAAGAACTAATTCTTTTAAACCTATCCATCTCCGGTTCAGGGCGCATGGGAGGCAATACCACTGGCCAATTCTGCCGTTTCCATCTACTGCTGCCAGGGAAAGCTTTAAATAGGAAATGTTATAAATATATAACATAATGTTAGAAATATTTAACAGGTGATTGCATGGAGAATGATAACTTGTGGCTCGTCTTCAAGGTGACCATGATAGCGGTGATGCTGTCGCTGCTCCTGTGGTTCAGGTTCGACCAGATGAGTATAACCATAAGCGCGAGCATATTCCTCTCGATGGCCGCGATAATGATGATGCGCAAGAGGTACCCCGAGAGGTACAGGAAGGACGAGAGGACGCAGAAGGTCTCGGCATATGCCGCCTCATGGTCGTGGATGGTCACGCTCCTGGTCGTGACGTTCCTCTTCTGGTTCGACTATCTGGGGATGAACATATTCACGGCGGGTCAGACGATAACTGTCGTGTTCCTGACAATGGTGGCCAGCATCATAGCATTCAGGATAATCGCGTTCAGGAGGGGAGACCTATGAGAAGGAAGAGCCCCATGTGGTACCTGGGATTCCTTTCCCTGCTCAGCCTGCTCTACTTCCGTGAGGGCGGCACCGGCTTCCTAGGGTTCCTTGGATTCCTGCCATACTTCTCCATATACAGCATGACGGACGAGAGGGTGGAGAGAAACATAGACAGGGGTGCAAGAAACGGCTTCCTTTTCTCCATATTCTTCGGCTCGGCTTCCGTGGCCACGCTCTACCTAACGGGAGCCGCAGACATGCTCATCGTGGCCTTCACCGTGCTCTTCGGGGGCACGCTCATCGTAGGCATACTGTCCATCGTATACTACGACGTTACAGGGAGAGAGTAGACGTGGAGAATGGGAATAAATTGAGCATGGAGGGTATTATGAAGGAAAAGATGGCTGTGCTGACGATGGCCGGCGTGATAGTCGCCGTTGCCGTGACCATGGTACTCTACGCTTCCGCGGCCGCCGGGAATTCGTTCGACTTAAGCGAGCTCCTGATGGTTGTCATAGTTGTCATAATCCTGGCCGCGGCGATATGGGTCGTGAAGGACCGGCTGGGCAACCTGAGGAAGGGGCTCCCGGCCAAGGACGAAAGGCAGGTCGGGGTATCGTACAAGGCCGGCTACTATGCATGGATTGCATCCATATGGTCGTCGATAGGCATGATGTGGACAGGGATATTCCTCGAGGAGGAGTTCGGCATGCCGGAGCTGACCGCAAACTATGTAGTCGCGGGCGTGGTGCTGATATCGTCTCTCGTGTTCTTCGGCATGTACTTCTATCTCGGCCGAAAGGGCGATTTCAGATGAAGACGCGCATAAAGGAGCTCAGGGTCAGGCATGGCCTCACGCAGGAGGACCTGGCAAGGAAGGTCGGCGTCAGGCGCGAGACCATAGTGTTCCTCGAGAAGGGGAAGTACAACCCGTCGCTGAAGCTCGCCCACGACGTCGCAAGGGCGCTCAAGTCCGGAATAGAGGAAGTCTTCATCTTCGGCTAACGAGATTCGCACCCACGGCGTCCTTGAGTGCCATGCGGAGCATCACCTCGAGCTCCTCTTCGCTCTTCACCTTGTTTATCTCCCTGGAGCTAAGGAGCATCCTGAGGTCGTCGCCGTCCCGGAGGAAGACGACAGGGAAGCTGCAGCAGGAACTGAATCTCCTCATGAAGGCATCCTTCTTCATGAACTCGGAATCGAATGGAAGCCCCCTCAGGAAGTCGCTCCACTCCTTCCGGAGGCCCAGCCTGCTATGCGTGGTCACGAACAGCGTGCACGGGCGCAGGACCTCCTTCACGCCGCGCCTGGCGGCGAACCTGAGCACAGAGGCGATGCCGCCTCTCATGTCATATACGAAGAGTATGGTGCGGGCAGTCCTGACCATAATTAAGAGATTGCATGAAAGATAAAATAAAAAGGTCCGGCAAGAAGCCGGGAAAGTCTTACTTTTTCTTCTTTGCGGCGTAGGCTATCCCGGGCGTTGCCAGGAACACTGCAGCTGCAAGGAGCGGCGTCGGGAACTCAGGTGCCGAAGGCGGAACAGGCGCTATGCAGAGCCTCTCGAGTTCGACGCTGTTCGCAGTCCTGTCAGGCGGGCAGTTCGCGGCACTCGTCATCGTTATCAGGTTCTTGCCCTCTTCCAGAGGGAATGTACCGAGGAAGTCGAGCCTGACGCTGCTCGCGCAGGCGTGCGCATCGTCTTCAGACACAGGACCGTCTATGCCGGCTATGCTGAGGAAGAAATCCTCGCTGGCCTGGCAGTCCCTGGACTGGCCCCTGATGACATATCCGTAGACGTCGTATGTCCCGGCCTCGTTTATCTTCACTTTCGTGGAGATCTGGTTCGGCCAGTAGTAGTTGCATCCGTACCCTACGACACCGATGTTGTTCATCCCAAGGCCATGATAGCCTGAGGGAGTCGAGACATCCACCTGTATCATCCCATCCGGGCATGCGGGGCACGCAGAAGCAACTGACGCGGCTGCGAAAAGCACAAGGAAAGCCGTCAATGCTAGAGCAAATTTCATACTTTTTCCTCCTGTATATAGACAAAATTCATTTATTACAATTATGACCGTTAATTTTTTAAGGGGAACAGTACCTACTCCCGTTTACGGGAGCAACATTTTTATTGAGGCCCGACAATAAGTCCGTATAGGGAAATGTGACCCAGACATGTCAAAGACCGAAGAGAACCTCAGGACGGCCTTCTCAGGCGAGAGCCAGGCGAGGAACAAGTACACGTACTTCGCCAAGATTGCGCGAAAGGAGGGCTACCTCTACATAGCCAAGATATTCGAGGAGACCGCGGAGAACGAGC
>CAZTRL010000005.1:0-45364 GCA_964616715.1 uncultured archaeon
TCGACTTTCCCCTTTCCAGCATTGCGGGTGGGTTGCCTGATGTATGAGATGGGCCTGGATATAGATCCGAGGTCTGGGTATGGGACCCAGGACGTCATCAGGCTCTTCCTTCTTATAAGGGACGCGCCCGCGGGAAGGGCAAAAATCATGCGGCGTCTTCTCCTTGGCGAGGCCACGGTGAAGACCATGCTCAAGTTTCTCAAAGGACGGGGACTGATAACCCAAGGAACCAAGGGGGTGGCGCCGTCCGTGAAGGGGGCCTTGGAATTCTCGTTCTGCACGAGACTTGCGGGCCCGAGGAACGTGAGGATAGGGGGATTTTCTGAGGGGCCCACGGTGTACGTTGTCGTGAAGGAAGCCGCGGGTAACGTGAGGTCGGGGATAGAGCAGAGAGACGAGGGTGTGAGGCAGGGAGCTTCCATTGTCACCCTCGTGATGACAGGGGACGCGCTGGTCCTGCCAGGGGTCCGTGGAAGCGCTGAGGATTACCTGAAGGGCGCGGCCTTCCCGGAGGCTGGTGAAGGGGACGTGGTGATAGTGTCGTCTGCGCCCACGCGGCTGGAGGCCGAAAGGGGTGCCGTTGCGGCCGCGACGTCCGTCCTCTGAATCTGGACGATTATGAGTACATCATGTTCTGCTGGAGCATTCCGGGCAGCCCCGGGGCGCCGCCCGCAATCCCCAGATACGATGCCTGCGCCTTTGCGACGGCGCTGTATTCCAGAAGTGCCTTTATGCTGTTGAAGTCCGGGCAGCCTCCGCAGGAGCCGTCGGTCTCCTCGGCATATCTCCACTCAATGACGTCGCCCTTTGAGAGCTTCTGCCTGTCAACCGCGTCCTCTCCTATCTCCCCGTTGAGGTAGAACTCGTTGAAGTTTCCTTCCGCCCCCTCGGGCTTCATGTTTATAGATGTGAAAATCATGCTGCCGAACTCTCCGTCATATTCCGATGATGCCTCGAGCCCCGCGTCCCCGAGCTTCCTTCTGGTGAGCTCGTAGACGCTCTCGCCGTCGGCATCGGCCTCGAACACTATCCTCTGGTACGTCTTCTGGCCGTTTATGAGCACCGGTGCATCGTACTCTACGTCTAGGACGTCATTTGCATAGGCTGTGGCGGGATATTCATTCCAACCGAACTCCATGGTCATTACAGCGCTCTCGTAACCGGCCGGGAGGAGTTCGTGTGTTGCCTTGGGCTGCTCTGCATAATCGACCGGATTGATGTCGCTGCCGGCCCGCATTATGTCGGGCTCGAGGTCCTCGTAGAGGAGGTCGTATTCTATCTCCATCGACATCTTATCTTCATCGAAGTAGACCCCGGAGGTCGGCAGGGCGAATTCCCGGTTGTAGGCGCTCTGCCCCTTTTCCGTCTCGCCCTCGCTGTACCCCTTCCTGGCATCGGTTTCCTCTTCCTCGTCCTCCAGTGGGTCCTCCTCGTCGTCTTCCGAGCGCATCAGCACGATGTCCTCGAGCACAATGAAGTCCTCCATGGCTTCGATGTCGGGGAAGATGGCTAAATTATCCATGTTAAAACAGTCATGGCCGTATTTAAAAAGCTTCCGTTTGTATAATCGCACCTAAACGATAGCATGGAAGCCGGGCAAAGCAGTAATCTGGGAGCCCGTTGGGCTTTCATGAGGGCGGCCTGAACTTGAAGCCGTAGTGTATGAGGCCGGACTTCCCGTCCTCCTTTATCTTCCTGAAGCAGACCTCTACCGGCATCCCTATGGAGACGTCCCCCGGATCGCAGTCAACCACCTGGGAGACGACCTTTGCACCCTCCTCCAGCTCGACTATGGCTACTATGTAGGGGGCGTATCTCTCGAATCCCTCAGGTGCTACCCTAACCACCGTGAATGAGAATACCTTGCCTTTGCCGTGGAACTTGTAGTCTGCTACCTTCCCGGAACGCCTGCACTTCGGACACAGGACGCCCTTGGGATAGAAATAGAAGCCGCAGCTCTCACACTTCGAGCCCACAAGGCCGTATCTCTCCTTGAACTTCCTCCAGTGGTGGGGTACTGCCTTCTCCGTCATCATCATCACTTGTTCCTTGAAAGTATGTGAACAACAACAGTCGATCCAGAGCCGCCGACGTTGTGCGCAAGGCCGGTCTCGGCTCCGGCGACCTGCCTGCCTCCGGCATTCCCGCGCAGCTGCTCCACGAGCTCGACTATCTGGGCCGCGCCAGTGGCGCCCACGGGATGGCCCTTGGCCTTCAGGCCGCCGGACGTGTTGACGGGTATGCGCCCTCCCAGCTGCGTCTCGCCGCTCTGCAGGAGCCTGCCGCCCTCGCCTTTCTTGCAGAAGCCTAGGTCCTCCGTGGCTATTATCTCGTTTATCGTGAAGCAGTCATGGACCTCGGCGAAGTCTATGTCCTTCGGTGTCACCTTGGCCTGCTGGTAGGCGTTCTTGGCGGCGCTGAGGGTTGCGTTGACGGTCGTTATGTCAGGACGCATGTAGAGGCTTAGTGTGTCGGACGCCTGTGCCGAGCCCTTTATGTATATCGGCGTGTCGGTGTACTGCTTGGCCTTCTCGGCAGGGACCAGTATGAGACATGCCGCGCCGTCTGCTATGGGAGAGCAGTCGAGCAGCCTCAGCGGGTCGGCGACAAGAGGCGACTTGAGGACGTCGTCTACAGTTATCTTCCTGTGGTACTGGGCGTTGGGGTTGTGCATGGCGTTGCCGTGGTTCTTGACCGCAGCCATGGCTATCTGCTCCCTCGTTGTCCCGTATTGGTGCATGTGCCTCTTTGCCATGAGCGCGTACACCCCTGGGAAGGTCAGGCCGAAGTACGCCTCGTTGTCCCTGTCCATGGCGCCTGCAAGCGCAGTAGTGGCGAGGCTTCCGTAGACGTCCGTCATCTTCTCCACGCCGCCCACGACGACGCAGTCGTACTTCCCGGATTCGACCGCCATGACGCCCGTCGTGAGCGCGACCGACGAGGAGGCGCACGCAGCTTCCGTCCTTATGGCGGGAACGGGATTCAGCCCAAGGTAGTCTGTGAACAGCGCGCCTGTGTGCTCCTGGCCGACAAACATTCCAGAGGACATGCTGCCCCCGACTATGAGCTTTATGTCCCTGCCGGATATCCCGGCGTCCTCGACGGCTTTTATCCCGGCCTCTGTTATGAGCTCCCTGAGGCCCTTTCTCCAGTGCTCACCGAACTTGGTTATGCCTATGCCGACTACTGCTACGCCGCTCATTCTGATGCCCCCTTTATCTTCCTCCTGAACCTGGCGTACTGTGCATAGCCCATGTACTCCTTCTTCTCGATCATGTCCTTGAGGAGCGGGGCCTTCTGCCTCTTTTCCTCTATGCCGTCTGTGACCGTGATTATGAACGAGTCTGAACCCGCGCCGGAGCCGAATGAAGTCAGGAGTATCCTGCTGCCGGCCACCGCCGTGTCAAGAACAGCGCAAAGCCCCATTATGGAAGCCGCCGAGTATGTGTTGCCTATCTTCGGGAACAGCAGCCCGGTAAGGACCTTCTCCTTTGGTATGCCGAGCATCTTGGCCGCAGAGAGCGGGAACTTCGCGTTGGGCTGGTGGAATACGAAGTAGTCGAAGTCGTCTACCTTGCTTCCCGTCTTCTCTAGTATCCCCCTCGTCGCTCCCAGTATGTGGGCGAAGTACGCAGGCTCTCCCGTGAACCTTCCCCCGTGCCTCGGGAACTCCTCGGCCTCCCTCCTCCAGAAGTCGGGCGTGTCGGTCGTGTACGAGAATGTGTCGTCTATCGTGGCCAGGAGCCCGGTCTTTCCTAGGACGAACATGGCCGACCCTGCAGCTGCAGTGTACTCGAGAGCGTCTCCGGGCCTTCCCTGTGCAGTGTCCGAGCCTCCGGCGAGGCCGTAGTCCATCCTTCCTGCGAGTATGTGGCTCGCGACTATCTGCACGGCAGACGTTCCGGCCTTGCAGGCGAACTCGAGGTCGGAGGCCATCATGAGGGGCGTTGCGCCGACGGCCTCGCCCACTATCGAGGACGTGCTCTTGACGACGTATGGGTGCGACTCGGATCCTATGTAGACGGCGCCTATGTCCTTTGGGTTGACTCCCGCCCTGGCGATTGCGCGCCTGCTGGCCTCGACGGCCATGGTGGCGCAGTCCTCGTCCATGCTCGGGACGGTCTTCTCGTTCGTGAGCGTCCTTGGCATCTCCGGATCCGCGCTCCACACCTCCGCTATGGTGCTCGACCTTATCCTCCAGCGTGGTATGTAGGCGCCGTATCCTGATATTCCGACTTTCATGAAATCTACCTGCGGGGAAACTATGATTTCCCTAGATTTTTAATAAAAGGTGTCAGCATCCTTTTTAAATGTTGGAGTGAGGGTTCGACGATAGACTTTATCGGCGGCATTGGAGGGTGCCTCTTATGGCCGCGGTAGCCATTTAAATGCACGGCGTAGAAGTTATTACTATGATTAGCATAGCAAGCCCGGGCATAGGAAAGGAGGAGATACGCGCGGTGACGGAGGTCCTAAAAAGCGGCAACATAACGAAGGGCGAGATAGTGGCCGGATTCGAGAAGAAGTTCGCCTCGTACATCGGCGCCAAGCACGGCGTGTCGTGCTCCTCCGGGACGGCGGCGCTCCTCGTGGGGCTCGAGGCGCTGGGAATAGGCGAGGGCGACGAGGTCATAACCACGCCGTTCACTTTCATCGCTACTTCCAACTCCATCATCTACAACAGGGCAAAGCCCGTCTTTGCCGACATAGACGAGAGGACGTTCAATATTGACCCCGTCAAGATAAGGGCTGCCATAACGGACAAGACGAAGGCTGTCATGGTCGTGCACCTCTACGGGCAGCCATGCGAGATGAAGGAGATAAGGGAGATATGCGACGAGAAGGGCCTGCTTCTGATAGAGGACTGCGCGCAGGCACACGGCGCAGAGTACAGGAAGAAGAAGGTGGGGACATTCGGCGACCTGTCGGCGTTCTCGTTCTACGCGACCAAGAACATGGTCACGGGAGAGGGCGGAATGGTACTCACTGATAACGGCGCAGTAGCAGAGAAGGCTGCCGTGATAATAAACCAGGGGCAGATAGGAAAGTACGACCATGTGATGATCGGCTACAACAACAGGATGACGAACATAGAGGCCGCCATAGGGATGGAGCAGCTGAAGAAGCTGGAGGCGATGACTCAGAGGAGGATTAGAAACGCCGAATATCTGACTAATGGTCTGAAGGACGTCGACTGGCTCGAGGTGCCGTACGTCCCCAGGCACGTCCGCCATGTGTGGCATCAGTACACGCTCAAGGTTCCCGGAGGCAGGAGGGATGATTTCTTCAAGTACCTGAACGAAAGTGGCGTCGGCGCAAGGATATACTATCCGAAGCCTTCCTACATGCAGCCGGCATACGAGGGGATGGGATACAGGGAGGGGCTTTGTCCCGTATCGGAGTCCGTGGCCAGGCAGGTCATATCGCTTCCCGTCCACCCGATGCTCGGCAGGAAGGACCTGGAGAAGATAGTAAGCACGGTGAAAGGCTACGGGTGAGAGCCGGATGAGGGTAGGAGTGATAGGGACTGGCGTGATGGGGAAGAACCACGCCAGGGTTTATTCTGAGATGGACGGCATCGAGCTCGTGGGGATAGCGGACCTGAACCAGAAGGCCGGAAAGGAGATGGCGGAAAAGTACAAGTGCGCCTATTACAGCACGCACACCGAGCTCATAGAGAAGGGAAGGCCCGATGCTGTCTCGGTGTGCGTGCCCACGTCGCTTCACTATACGATAGCAAAGGACGTCATAGGCAGTGGCGTCAGTCTTCTGGTGGAGAAGCCCATAGCAGACAACGTGAGGGACGCCAGGAAGATGGTCGACATGGCGAGGAAGGCAAAGGTCACGCTGGCTGTCGGTCACATAGAGAGGTTCAACCCTGCGGTGCAGGAGCTCAAGAGATTGATAGACAGCGGGAGGCTTGGGAAGGTGACGTCCATACTGGCACGGAGGGTGGGGCTGTTCCCGCCCAGGATAAAGGACGCGAACGTCATAATAGACATAGCCGTGCACGACATAGACATCTTCAACTATCTGCTGGGGAAGGACCCCGAGAGGATATACGCGTCGGGGGGCAAGGCGATTGTGCAGGACAGGGAGGACTACGCGGACATATTCATGAAGTATAACGGCACCAACGGGTTCATAGAGGTCAACTGGATAACCCCGGTGAAGCTCAGGATACTCAACGTGACGGGCACCAAGGGATATGCCAGGCTGAACTACGTCACGCAGAAGCTCACGCTCTACGAGAGCGTCTACGAGAAGTCGTACGACGCCTTCGGCGACTTCGTCCTCAACTTCGGCGAGCCGAGGATGGACCCGATAGAGGTGAAGAACCGCGAGCCCCTAAGGGTCGAGCTCGAGGACTTCACGGACGCTGTCAGGAAGAAGGCAAAACCGCTCGTGAGCGGCGAAGAGGGGCTCAAGGCGCTCAAGATTGCCGCAGACGTCATGAAGGTCATAGAGAGGGAAGGATGATGGCAGGGTTCTACAAGCACGAGACGGCGACGGTGGAAAAGGGCGCGAAGCTCGGCGAGGGCACGAAGGTGTGGCACTACGCCCACGTCAGGGAGGGTGCCGTTCTTGGGAAGAACTGCAACGTCGGGCATTGCGGCTACGTGTGCAGGAACGTCGTGATAGGCGACAACGTCAAGATAGGCAACAAGGTCTCGGTCTTCGAGGGAGTGACCATTGAGGACGACGTCTTCGTCGGCCCCCACGTGGTCTTCACAAACGACATGAGGCCTAGGAGCCTCGGGGGCTGGAACATCACGAAGACGCGCGTGAAGAGGGGCGCTTCCATAGGCAGCAACTCGACGATAGTATGCGGCATAACGATAGGGTCGTATTCGATGGTGGGGGCCGGTTCCGTGGTCACGAAGGACGTGCCGGACAACGGCCTTGTCTACGGGAATCCCGCGAGGCTGAAGGGATTCGTCTGCAGGTGCGGCGAGGACCTCAGGGATGCCGGAAAAGGCAAGATGAAGTGCGTGAAGTGCGGGCATGTGTTCAGCATCGGAGCCCGGGGCAGGGAGAAGTGATCCGATGGAGCCGGTGCTTTTCTCCTGTTTCGCCATATCGTTTGCGATAACCATGCTTCTCGTCCCGAAGTGGATGAGGAAGGCCGGCGCTATGGGCCTCGTCGGAAAGGACATGAACAAGCCGGGAAAGCCCGCCGTGCCGGAAGCCGGCGGTATAACGGTCATCGTGGGGGCGGTGAGCGGCATACTCGCCTATGTCTTCCTTGGCACCTTCTATTTCGACACGACGTTCGGCCTAATAGACATCTTCGCGGTCGTCACTACCATACTGCTTGCGGGCTTCGTGGGGTTTGTCGACGACATACTCGGATGGAAGGCCGGGGTGAGCCATACGACAAAGGTGCTCTCCACCGTGCCAATTGCCGTGCCTCTTGCCGTCGTGAACGCCGGCTACTCATACATGACTCTCCCCTTCATTGGCCTCGTGGACTTCGGCCTCTTCTTCCCGCTGGTCATAATACCTCTGGGAATAATAGGGGCGACGAACGGCTATAACATGCTCGCGGGCTACAACGGCATGGAGGCTGGTCTCGGCTTCATAATCCTCTCGACTCTCGGAATCATAGCATGGTGGTCGGGGTCCAGCTGGGTCAGCATGCTGTCTGCCATAATGGCATTCAGCCTGCTCGCCTTCCTAGTCTACAACAGGGTCCCTTCGAGGGTATTCCCCGGTGACAGCCTCACGTATTCCGTGGGAGCCACCATAGCATGCATAGCTATACTCGGGAACATGGAGAAGTACGCGCTGGTGCTGTTCCTTCCGTACCTGTTCGACGCCGCAATGTTCGTCCGCTTCAGGTTCATAGAGGGAAGGAAGGACGTCGAGGCCTTCGCCAAGGTGAAGCCGGACGGGAGCCTAGAGAGCCCGAATGAGAAGATATACGACTACACACATCTCGCGCTGAAGGTCCTCGGCAGGGTGAAGAGAAAGGTCAGCGAGAGGGATGTGGTGCTGTTCGTCTACGGGACGGAGATTGCACTGGCCGTGGTGGCCATGGCCATGTGGCTCGCAGAATCCGCTGCGTGAGAGAGTCTTAGGACGAGACAGTCTCGTTTATGGCGAGCTTGTATATCTTTATCAGGCCGTTGTCGAAGACCTTGGTGACGTCCGGTATGCCGTACCCGTCCATGAACATGAGGTCCGTGAATGTCGTGAACTCGGCCTCCTGGGGTATGTAGAACATGCCGTAGGGTGCTATGGCTATGCATCCGGGCAGCTTGTCAGAGCCTTCGGGGCTCTCTATCCTCAATATGCCGTTTGTCGTGCATATGTCGTTTATGTATGTCTTGCCGACGTACTGGTCATTGCTCACTATCATGAACATGGGAGGCCCCGCTATGTTCCCGGAGTCGCTGACGGGTATCCAGATGGCGTACTGTCCTGCCCTGTACTCTATTATGGTCTTGTTGTCCTGGGGATACGTGCCGCTCTGCTGGAACTGCAGCATGCCGACCACCTCTTTTCCCCTGGAGCCTATCTTGGATATGGCGCCGTACTTGCCAGGGAGCGTATAGTCCATGAGTATGTAGCTGACGTCCTTGCCTTCGAGCCATGGCCTGTAGTCAGTCCAGTTGGCGGAACTCGACACGAACCAGTCAGCAATCTGCTCATTGACCGTCCCGTTTATGTTGCCGCCGTCAGCAGTGCTTGGCCTGTGGCCCTCTGTCTGGAACCAGTAGCCGAAGTCCCACCATGAGAGGACGGAGGCGTTGACCGGTGTCTGCTCAGAGAGATAGTTCATGGCCTCGCCCCAATACTGGTTGAATGAGGGGCCGAGGGAGCTGCAGAAGACAAAGCCCGCCGCCAGGTTTGTCAGCACTATCAGAGAGAGGACAGCTATCAGGGGAACCGTGAGCACGTTTATCCTCCGCAGGCCTCTCCTTTCCCTGTTGTACTTCAGCCCGTTTACCCTGTTGACGATGTCGGCTAGGAAGAATCCAGCCACTATGGATACCGGCGGGCCCAGGAAGAACACGAGCCTTACCATGTAGAATACCGTCTGTATCGACATGAGCAGCCACAGGAGCGGGAGGAGGAGTATCCATTTCCTCTCGGAGTATATGCTGTATACGATTGAGATGCCGCCAAGTATCATCAGGAACCATGCACTGAAGAGCGTCTCGCCTATTGAGCCTACTGGCACTATAGAGCTGCCGTAAGACACGGTAGCCCTGGATACGATGTCGTTCCATGTGCCCGGCATCTGCTCGGCAACTGTGGATCCTATCACTCCCTGCTGCGGGAGGAAGAGCAGGTTTATGGCCCTGTTCACCATGCTCCACAGGACATCCGAGAACATGGAACCTATCAGCACAGACAGCACCAGAAGGCCCAGAAGGGCCGGCATAAGATAGGGCAACGTCTCTTTCTTGACCAGCTTGTACCTGACGGCCGCGAACCGTATCAGCACGAGGGCTATGGTCACTGCCGATATCATCTGCTCGAATGTAATGTTCACGTATCCCAGGAAGAACTGCTGCGTCAGGAAAGCCGAGACCATCGGCGGGATGACAGCGGGGAGCATGGAGTCCTTGTACTGGTTTAGGAGAAGCTTGATTATGATGAAGAGGGGTATTATGTACATGATGAACTGGGAACCTCCCCATGACCCCATCGCTATGAAGACCGTGACCGCGGACAGGATGCCGTACTTCCACGAGTTGGTCTTGTAGGCCTTTATGAAGAGGTAGACGGAAATAAGGAGGAAGGTGCCTCCGGTTGCTTCCTTGTCGAAGAAGCCGGCGGAAGTGCGCGCTATGTAGGCCGGGATGGCGGCGAGGAAGAGTGAACTGAATAGGCCCGCCTTTTTGTCGTCGAATATCTCCTTTGCTATCCAGAATATCACGAAAACGGAGACCGCGCCCATGAAGGCGGGATACGTGATGGCGAACTGCAGGAACGTCATGGATATTCCGACGAACATGAATGCGAGGTACACCACAACGGGCACGTATAAGTACATGAGGGGGCCGTACTTGCTCAGGGGCACGCCATCGGGCCAGTACCGCAGGTAGTCGTATGAGGGCAGCTGGAGGTTGTGCTGCAGCATGTACTCGTCCATCCTGTAGGCGTAGAATGGGTCGAGAGCCTGGAGCTGCCCGTACTGTGCTGGAATCATCCTCGACCAGAAGGAGAACACGGTTATCGCTATCAAGCACCAAAGCCACCAGTACTTCACCACCATGGCGGGAGTCGCTTTCTTCCTTATCTCAGAAGGGAGCTCGGAAAATTTCATACTACTAATTCATGAACTGTGGTTTAAATCTTTCTGCCGGGGCTCACGGGAAGAACTTCAGGTAGAGGAAGAATATGTAGAGCGCCAGCAGCGTGAGGCCGTCGAGCCTCCCGAGCCTGTTCTCGACCCTCATGAGAACTACCAGCAGGAGCGCCAGGAGAAGCATCATCGGGAGGCTGTATGAAAGCAGCTCGTGGCCTATGGTGAGCGGGCCGACGACGGAGGACGCGCCGAGCACCATCAGAAGGTTGAAGATGTTGCTGCCTATGATGTTTCCGAGGGCTATGCCTTCCAGTCTCTTGAGCGCGGCGGCGAGGGAAGTCGCCAGCTCCGGCAGGGACGTCCCCACGGCCACGATGGTCAGCCCTATTATCACTTCGGGGACGCCGAACGCCTCGGCTATCCCTGTGCTCGAGGAGACCATGACCTGCGCCCCCACGAGGACTCCTCCCGCGCCCAGGAGGCAGAAGAGGAGGCTCTTCTTCACGCTCCCCTTTTCTATAATCTTCTCCACTATGTTCTCCTGCATCGCAGGGTCCCTGTAAAGGTATAGGACGTAGAAGATGAGGGCCGAGACGAGCAGCAGCCCTTTGATGGGGGTCATCCCGTCGAGTATGAGCATCACGGAAGCTATGGTCACCAGGAGCATTATGTAGGCCTGCTTCAGCTCATTCTTGGAGGACCTTATGCCTGGTGTGAGGAGGGCTGAGAGCCCCAGGACCAGACCTATGTTAGCTATGTTTGAGCCTATGACGTTTCCTACGGCTAACCCGGAGGAGCCTGTGAGCACGGACGCCACGCTCACCGCTAGCTCCGGCAGGGACGTCGTGAAGGCGACGAGCGTGAGGCCTATCACGACATCCGATACGCCCATCTCCTTCGCTATCCTGGACGAATTCTCCGTGAAGACTGAAGCGCCCTTCAGCAGCAGCAGGAGCCCAGCCACGAAAAGCCCGGCTTCTATTATCATGTCCATGCTAATCCTTTGCTCCTCCCCTTCCCATGGTGCGGGCTATTGTCCTCGATATGGCTATGGAAGTGACCCAGCCGACGGCCGCGAAGGCCAGAAGGACCATCCACTCATAGGCGCCCAGCGGGACCAGCGAGAAATACGTGTTCATGGGGGTGTAGACAACAGCGAGCTGCGCCACCACCGACACAGCAAGCGCCAGCACGAGCAGGCGGTTGTCGAAGAAGCGCAGTTCCTCGTTGTGCCTTATCGCTGCTATCCTCATGAACTCGAAGAGCACAAACCCCATAAAGAGGCTGCTCCTCGCAATATCCAGACCCAGCGGCAGCAGGGTGAAGAAGATTAGCAGGAGCAGGACGCTCAGGTTGATGCCCATCGCGACCACGGTGTAGAGCGTCCTCCTGTCGAGTATCCCCTCTCCCATTGCCCTCGGCTTCCTCTTCATTATGTCCGGGAGGGCCGGATCCATCCCGAGGGCCAGCGCCGGGACGCCGTCGGTGAGCAGGTTTATCCAGAGCAGGTGGACCGGAAGGAGGATGGGCCCGGTGGTCGCGGCGAGGAACGTTCCTGCGAATATGACGAAGACCTCGGCGAAGTTGCAGCTCAGGAGGTAGTTGACGAACTTGCGTATGTTGTCGAATATGCGCCTTCCTTCCTTCACTGTGTTCCTTATGGTGGCGAAGTTGTCGTCGAGGAGTATGACGTCTGAGGCCTCCTTGGCGACCTCGGTGCCCCTCTCGCCCATGGCTACCCCGACGTCAGCCTTCTTTAAGGCTAGTGAGTCGTTGACGCCGTCGCCGGTCATCATGACCCTGTTGTTCTTCTGGAGTATCCCCAGTATCCTGAGCTTGTCAAAGGGATCGACCCTCGCGAATATGTTGGCGCCTCCGTCGAGCAGCCCGGAAAGTTTCTTGTCGTCCATGCGGGCCAGATCCTCGCCGGAGACGGCGCTGCTGCTCTGCAGGGCTATCTCGTTTGCTATGGCCTTCGCAGTCTCGACGTTGTCCCCTGTTATCATCACGACCCGTATGCCCGCGCTGATGCAGTCCTCTATGGCTCCCTTGACCTCGTCCCTCGGTGGGTCCAGCATGCCTTCGAGCCCTATGAACACGAGGTCCTTTTCCATGTCCTTCTCGCCCACCGGCTTCCTGGAGACCTTGTAGGCGAAGGCGAGGACGCGGAGGGCATGAGAGGCGAACTGGCTGTTCTGCCTGAGTATCTTCTCCCTCTTGCTCCTGTCGAGCCTTACGGCCTTTCCGCCAAGGAGGGCGCGGTTGCATCTCTGCAGGACGACCTCCGGCGCGCCTTTCACGTAGACGTGCTCGGCTCCCGCATGTGCGCATGCGACACTCATCATCTTCCTCTTTGAGGTGAACGCTATCTCCTTCGCGCGCTTGTATCTGTGCCTGAGGTCCTCCTGGTCGAAACCGAATTTCTGGGAGAATTCCGTGATTGCTACCTCGGTCTGGTCCCCTGTGACCACGTCCTTCCCGTTGAGAGCCGCGGAGGTCTTGGTGTCGTTGCAGAGAAGGCCGCATTTCATCAGTTCCTCCATCTTCTTTGCGTCGCCCTGATTTATGTGCGAGGTGGCGTAGACCGCGTCATCGAAGAAGACCTGCGTGACGGACATCCTGTTCTTGGTGAGTGTGCCTGTCTTGTCTGTGCATATTATGTTGACGGAACCCACGGACTCTACTACAGGCAGCTTCCTTATGAGGGCGTTGTTTGCTACCATGTTCTTTGCGCCGAGGGCAAGCGCCAGCGTCACGACGGCCGGGAGCCCCTCGGGTATAGCTGCGACCGCAAGGGAGACGGAGGTCAGGAAGGCGCTGTACAGGCCGTACTTGAAATAACCCACGGCGAATATCGCGACGGCTATCGCTGCAATCATCCAGAATATCTTTCCGCTGAAGCGGGAGAGCTCTATCTGGAAGGGGGTCTTCGTGTCCTCTATCTGTTCCATCTTCTCTGCGAGCTTTCCGACTGACGTCTCCATGCCGGTCGCAAATACCAGGAGCCTGCCCCTTCCCGATATGACGCTGGTGTTCATGCTTGCCAGCGACCCGGCGGCTCTCCTCACAGCGGCGGACTCGCCCGTGAGTATGGACTCGTCGACCATGAGGCCGAACGACTCCGTCACTTTTCCGTCCGCCGGAACGACGTCGCCGGCCTCGAGAAGCACTATATCGCCAGGGACTATCTCCGTTGCTGGTATCTCGGCCTCCTTGCCTTCGCGAAGGACTGTCGCGACCGGGGCTGACATCCTCCTAAGCGCATCAATTGCCCTCTCTGCCTTCCAGTCCTGGAAGAAGCCGGATATGCCGACGGCGAGGACTATTACGAGTATGAGCAGGGAATCTACGGCACCGGATTCGGACCCGGGGAGGAAGCCTATTCCGAAGGAGACCGTCCCGGCCGCTATGAGGATGATGACGAGGGGTGACGTGAACTGCGATATGAATATCTTGGAAGTGGATGTCTTCTTGGCCTTCCTTATCTCGTTCTGCCCGTGTTTCCTGAGTCTTGATGTTGCCTCGGCCTCTGCCAGCCCGGCCTTTGAGCTTGAAAGCTTCCTGTATGAATCTTCGAGTCCTAGCTTCTCCCACTCTTTGTGCATCATTAATTATTGTGAGGGGTTTGTTAACTTCTTTTCAGCCCTTTAGCTTAAGAATTGCCGAGGCGAGGTCTCCTTCTTCATTAAGCGCCTTCCTTGCCTCATCCTCGCTTGCGCCAGTCTTTTCGGCCACCATCCTGACGTCTTCCTCGCTGAACTTCTCTCTTTGCCTCTCTTCGGGGCTGCCGGTTATCTGGAAGGACTGCTGGCCCATCGCGTTCATGAGCATGACGCTGGGGTTTGATATGACTATGTCCTTGTCCGGGCACTTTATTATGACCTCTTCTGCCTCTATCTCCGTGGTCTGCATCCCCATCCGCTTCATTGCCTTCTCGAGCTGCCTCTGGTTTATCTTCATGTCATTCTTTTGGTCCGCGGACTTAAAATATGTGAGCCGGCAGGCGCACCTCCCACCTATTACATGGAACATATCCAACGCAGGACAACGGTGTTTTTATGTATTCCGTACATTTCTTACTCAGTGGTTTTTGTGGAATTCCAGGTGCTCGATGTCGACTACGTGATGGTGAACAACAGGCCTGTCTTGAGGATGTTCGGAAAGGATGCCGAGGACAGGAGCGTCTGCGGCTTTTATGAAGGCTTCCTGCCCTACTTCTACGCGGTTGGTGAGGGAGCGGCGGAGGCGCTGGAAGGCAACCCCCATGTCGCCAAGACCGAGACGGTGAAGAGGACGCTTCCTGTCGGCTACCAGGAGCCCAGGGACGTGCTGAAGGTCACGCTCCACGATCCGGGAAAGACGGTAGAGGTCAGGAACTCGCTTATAGAGAAGGGCATTGAGACATACGAGGCCGACATACTGTTCAAGTACCGGTGGATGAATGACGTCGGCATCGGCGGCATGAAGTGGATAAGGACAGGTGACGGGAACGGTATATCCACAACGAGCGTCTCCGCGCAGAGGATGGTCCAGATAAAGGACTTCAGCGTCGTGGACAGGTACGAAGACGCGCCCCTCAGGTACATGGCCTTCGACATAGAGACGGTGGCCGACGAGGATGGTGTGATACCAGACCCTGAGAAGGACCCTGTGGTGCTGATATCGCTCGTGTTCGAACCGGAATACAGGGGGATGAAGACGCTTGTCCTTTCTACGAGGCCGGGCAGCGGAATAGAGGCTCTCCCCGGTGAGAAGGAGATGCTCGAGAGGTTCGTGGAAGTGATAAACGAGCATGACTCGGATGTCATAACCGGATACAACATAATCGGCTACGACCTGCCATACATACTGAAGAGGATGGAAAAGCTCAGGGTGAGGCCGCTCTTCGGGAGGTGCAGGAGCAAGAAGGTCAGGGACGACGTCTTCGCCAACAGGCACAGGATATCCATAACGGGCAGGCTGATAGCGGACTCGTTCAGCATGATAAAGAAGGGATGGAACCTCAAGAGGTACGGTCTGGACTTCGTCGGCAGGGAGCTCATAGGCGAGGAGAAGAAGGATGTCAAGAAGTCGGAGATAGGCAAGTTCTGGAGAGGCAGCCAGGAGAACTTCCAGAAGCTCGCGGAGTACTGCCTTCAGGACAGCGCGCTCGCGCTGAACCTCCTCATGAGACTCTCGCTTCTGGACAAGTACGTGGCCCTTTCCAAGATATCTGGGTCGCTGGTCAACGATATTCTCGAGGGTGGAGAGACGCAGAGGATAGAGAACTACTTCCTGCGCGAGTTCAATAAGGAGGGATATGTCATACCGACCAAGGGGAACAACCGCTTGTCCGAAAACGGGAACGGTGAGGCGTCTGCTGATTTCAAGGGAGGGTTCGTCATAGAGCCGAAGAAAGGGCTGCATAAGATGGTGCTCGTGCTCGACTTCAAGTCCATGTATCCGTCGCTTATACGAACGTACAACATATGCCCCACGACGCTCCTCTTGGGAGACGAGAATGTGGAAGCGTTCACGACACCCAGCGGCTCGAGATTTGTCAAGAAGGAGGTCAGGCACGGCATAATACCAAGGATACTCGAGAACCTCATGGATGAGAGGGCGAAGGTGAAGAAGGAGATGAAGGGCGCCGACGGCAAGGTGAAGAAGGCCCTGGACATGAAGCAGCTGGCAATAAAGGTCATGGCCAACGCCTTTTACGGCTATTTTGGCTACCAGAGGGCGAAGATATACAACGTGGGCATAGCAAGCTCCGTGACCGCGCTCGGCAGGGAGACCATCCACACGACGGTGAAGGCCATGGAGGAGGATTTCGGCTACGAGGTCGTGTACGGGGACACCGATTCCGTGATGATAAAGGTGCCGACGGAAGACCTCGAAGAGGCCCAGAGGATAGGAAGGGATGTGGCGGCGAAGATGACCGAGAGGCTTCCGGGTGTGATGGAGCTCGAGTTCGAGAAGATATTCAAGAGGTTCCTGCCGCTGACGAAGAAGCGCTACATGGCATGGTCCGTGGAGCCCGGCAAGGGCGGCGAGTGGAAGGACAGCACGGTGATGAAGGGTATAGAGACCGTAAGGCGCGACTGGTGCGAGCTCACCGGCGAGGCCATGAGAACCATAATAGAGATAATACTCAAGAAGAACGACGTGAAAGAGGCCGTCAAGTACTTCAACAGCGTCGTGAATGACCTTCAGCAGGGAAAGACTGACATAGAGAAGCTGGTCATCACGAAGACCATAACAAAGAGGCCGGAGGCCTACGCGGGAGTCCAGCCCCACGTGGAAGTCATAAAGAAGATGAAGCAGAGGAACGAGATGGAGATGCCGGGCGTGGGTGACAGGATAGGATACGTAATAGTCAAGGGCATGGACCTTGTATCGAAGAGAGCGGAGGATCCCACGTACGTAAGGGAGAAGGGGCTCAGCCTGGATTCGAGATATTACATAGACAACCAGCTGCTTCCGCCTCTGGAAAGGATATTCGGGGCAATCGGCGTGAGCAAGGAGGAGCTGCTTGGGCTGGGCAAGCAGATAGGGCTCATGGAGGCCATAAACGGTGCTAGGAATAAGGGAAAGCCGGCGGCGCCGAGGACCGTGAAGGGCGCCGAGGTGACAGGGTTCTCATGCAGGACGTGTAGCAGGTCGTACAGGAGGCCGCCGCTGGCGGGCAAGTGTGAATGCGGCGGGAAGCTAGTTTTCTCTGCCGCTGGCGGGCTGGCGGAAAAGGCTACGCTTTTGTGATTCACATGTAAACGGCTGTGCATGCCCGTTGTTTCTGTCCCGGCCGTCACTCTTCACAGGACTGCAGAACACTTGCGTGAATCTCCACATGAAATAAAGGGGTCTCCGGCGTGCTCGGCCGCAAGATGTTCATGCGACGTTCATACGAAGGCACTTGATGTCCCTTTCCACTGGAAGTTAAGGGGTTCCACAGGAAACAGGGGGGTAACATCGTCATATGAAGACCGTGTAAGAGGCATGCGAAGACTGAAAGCGTGACCATGAGGCCACACTAGGCCATGAAGTTGAGGATTGCGGGCATCAGGCCGGAGAAGTGAGCGATGGTTGGGAGCATCAGAAACCCCATCAGGTACATCATCTTCACCCCGAGAAGGCGACAGCTGATACCTATCACGGCGCAACAGACTGCTATGAAAACTCCCGTGAATGAGCCGAGAATGAAGACCATGGCGAATATGAAGCAGGCCATGAGTATGTTCACTCTTGTGTAGTCCAGCCCGTGCAGGCGGGAAATTGCATTCTTCCCTATCCAGAGAGTCGAGAGTGACGCCGCAAAGCAGGACAAAAGAGCAATGATGGATACGAATATAGTCTCGGCCACCCCTATGCTGCCTACGGCATCGTATATGAACACGGCAGCGCCGGAACGCGTCACCGATGCCGCATGCAGCATTATGAATGTAAACATTATGTTAGCGGTGTTTATGCCCCCGAGCGAGACTAGGAAGTCCGACTCTCTCCCGCGGAGTATTGTACCGGAAAGGACGCCAGCCTGCGCGGAGCCTATGCCGGGCAGGATGCCAACGAGCATGCCCGAGAGCCAGCCGGCTATGCTGCCCCTCAGAGGATTGAATCTTCTCATTTTTCCCGTTTTCTGTGGAGGTATCCTGGTACAGGAGAGGCTTGTCAGGAGTATGGGTATTCCGAACAGCCCGCTGAGTCCCGGGAACATGACGGTCTCTGAAGGTAGGGATGACAGGAGTATCAGTCCCGCGATGCCTGAGAGCACAAACACCATGGCCGAATGCGCCTTCTTCGAGCCGGGTTCCCTCAGGAGGAGGGAGAACAGCACCGCCAGGAGGAGGATATGCGTGTACGCGTGAAGGTTTGAGAAGAGGAACGGAAGGACAGCCAGCAGCAGTGGAAGTGACAGCGCTGTGAAGAGCGTCACCATTATCCCGCCTGCAACCGTGAGGACCAGTGCATCATAGCCGCGCCCCTTGAGAAGGTACCTGTGCCCCGGGAGTACCGAGAGCGCGGTGCCCGGATCCGGCGCGCCGAGGAGTATGCTCGGGATGAAGTTTACTATGGTGTTGGACACGGACATCGATACTATCAGCGCCAGGAGGCAGTAGATGTCTGTAGTGATGAGTATGGCGGGCAATGCGGCCAGCATGAACATTACAGTGTTCGGGTGCAGACCGGGCACAAGCCCTGCCGCTATCCCTAGGCTTGTGCCAATGGTGAAGAATATAAGTATTCCGATGAGCATCGGCCTACCACACGTCTGTCTTCCTTGACTTAAGGTCTATGAGGGAACCGTGTCCCTTCCCGAATGAAATCATGGTCACGCCCTTGTAGTTCTCCTTCCACGGCTCGTTGTTGGACATTATCCAAAGTATGTCCGGTATTTCTTCAAGTATCCTCTCCGTGGTCGTCTCCGTGGGGCCCGGGGCGCCCACGATCCTCCTGCGGAGCCATGAGACCGCGGTACTCCTGTCTACAGGCCCGTCAACGCTGTAGACGAACAGCGCCATCCTCTTCCCGTCGTTCTCAAGGAAGACCCATGCAGGGTTCGGGACTCTCCGGTCACCGCCACTGCCGCTAAGGCTGTCCGGGGTGAGTACTATGTCCGCCCTGCTCTTGTCGGGGTCGCTTTCGGTTGTCAGAAGGAGTGTGCCTTCGATTGCTCCTATGGGCCTGTTTATGGGGATGTCCGGGTATATGACGGACTCGGCATAGAAGAAACCGTTTCTCATCCAGCCGGTGGCCCCTATGACATCATCCAGCGAGACTTTGTCCCCGCTCTTGATCGGCAGGGTTCCTGTGGTGTCTTCGAGGACGAAGCCCCCGTCGGTGATTTCGCTCACCATCCCCACGACGCCTGTCTTTGTGGTAGAGCGGACGGCGTTGCTCATGGACGTCGCATCGACCTTTCTTAGCAGCATGTTCCTTATGGTCTCGTAGCGCTTGTTGTTTGCGGCTATGACATCATCAGGCGTGATCGAGGATGGAATCTTGCATGAGGATATCCTGCACTGGAGGAGTGGCTCGCCCGCGCAGGTGCCGTGCACGACTGCGCACGTGCCTCCCGGCCTTTCGCCAAGGAAGGCCTGGAGGCCGCTTTTCTTTATCTTCTCAAGAGCCTCCGGGCTTACCATGACGCCCCTGCCGAGAAGCTCCCGTATTATGGCCTGGTTATCGGTCTCCATGTAGAAGAGATGGGTTAAAAATTAATAAAAGCTTCGGGGAATTCGCCTGCGAGCGTCTTGGACATGAGGGAGACGAGCTTCTCGTTGAGCTGTATGTTTATCTTCCTCGTCCTGCCGTACCTTCCCTTCGATATGACGGAGGCGTTTATGACCCCCAGTATGTCGAGTTCGGATATGAGATCCGAAACCCTTCGCTGGGTGAGCGTCTTGAGGCCGTTCTCCGTTGCTAGCCTTTCATACAGCTCGTATACGACGCCGGTCTGCATCCCCTTCTTTTCCTTTCTGTACAAGCTTAGCATGGAGAGCAGGACCAGCTTCGACTGCTTCGGCTGTGCTCTTATGACCTCTATTATCCTGTCCTTGTCCAGCTTCTCCTCCGCGGTGTCGACGTGCCTTTCCGTCACCCTGCCCTTGTTCTCCCTCTCGGAGAGTTCCGCCGCCACCCTGAGAAGGTCAAGCGCCTTGCGTGCATCTCCGTTCTCCTGGGCGGCGAGGGCCGCGCACTTGGTGATGACGGCGAAATCCACGGCGTTCTCGTTGAACGCGGTCTTGGCCCTCTCCTCGAGTATGTCCTTTATCTCCGTCGCGTTGTAGGGCGGGAACACCATCTCCTCCTCTGAAAGTGAAGATTTTATCCTGGGATCCAGATTGTCTATGAACGATACCTTGTTTGATATGCCAACGATGGTTAGCTTTGTCTCCTTTATCTCCTGGTTTATCCTCGTCAGGTTGTAAAGCATATCGTCCCCCACCTTGTCTATGAGGGCGTCTATCTCGTCCAGAACTAGTATCACGTTGCCGCCGGCTTCCGCGAGTATCTTGAAGAGTTTGTGGTAGAGTGTGTTTGTCGGCAGTCCCGTGAAGGGGACCTCGCTGCCGAAGAACGATATTATCTGCGAGAGCATCCGGTATTCGGTGTCAGCCACCTTTCTCATCTTACAGTTGAGGTATATAATCTTAACCTTCTTGCCGTGGTTTTGGGCCGTCTCTTCCAGGCTGTTTGTCACCTTCTTTATGCATAGACTCTTCCCCGTACCGGTCTTGCCGTAGATGAAGACATTAGAGGGTTTCTCCCCCCGCAGCACGGGCGCGAGCATGAGGGCAAGCTCCCTTATCTGGGACTCTCTGTGGGGTATGTTGTCTGGTGTGAAGTCGGCGGAGAGGGCGTCCTTGTCCTTGAAAATACCCACACTGTTGGTGTATTCATTGAACAAATCGTTGAGTGAGACCTGGGTCATGAAAACACCGAGTGGAATTATTATTACGTTAACGTGTTTAAAAAGGTTTATTTCCTATGGAGATTTTTTTGCTGTCTGGTTGGCCGGCCACGCCAGCGCGAGACCCCACCCCGTTGTTTCCATTGGAATGATGACAAAACAAAAACAAGAAGCAGTAAACTATATAACATTGTTATATTATTATATATTAAGAATATCTTAATAAAACAATAATAAGAATTTCCATAGGAAACGATGGAGTGGGTGTCCAGTATATGAATACCTGAAGCCGGCAAAACCCATCATCCCACTCTGAGTGTATTACGTTTTTTAACGCTTTGCACTCATATAGATAATATTTGGCTTGTTTGTGGGTGATCCTATGAGAATATTGGTTATAGCTGACATACATGGAAAATATGAGATGCTCCAGAACATAATGGATAGTGTCACCGCAGAGAAATTCGACGCCTTGATATCACCAGGCGATTTCACGGATATGTTCGATAACACCGCAGATTTCACCCAGATGGAACTAGCGGACATAGTATTGCAGAAGCTGATGATACCCGGAAAGCCCCTTCTCTGCGTCCCTGGCAACCACGACCCATACGAGATATTGGACATTTTCGAGGAATACGGGGTCAATCTCCATAACAAGGTAAAAAAACTCGGTGGCGTCCCTTTCGTGGGGTGGGGTGGGGCCGACACGCCATTCAACACGATGTTTGAGCCAAGCGACGACGAGACGAGGGAAGCCATAAGCTTGCTCTCCCGGAAGCTCAAAGGTGGATGGGTGCTTGTGACTCACGCCCCGCCAAAGGGAACGAAGCTGGACGTCGTCGGCGGGAAGAAACACGTCGGCTCCGGGGCGGTAATGGAAATGATAAAGGAAAAGAAGCCCACGCTGGCGATAACGGCACACATTCATGAAAACAGGGGCGAGTACATGGTGGGGAAGACGCACGTATTTTACCCCGGACCCGCGTACAACGGCTTCTACGGCTTTGTCACGATAGACAAGAGCGGCGTGAAGTGCGAAAGCAAGCGTGCAGGCAAGCCCGTCAGGTAGAACCTGCGGCAGCTGCCCTTCTAATGAGCTCCTCAAGTTCCACGTTCTCACATATCGACAGCGGGACGCCCTCGACCTCGGCTATGTTCTTCGCCACTGCGCTGACCGAGCTTTCCGGGATGTTGTGCAGTACTATGAGCGCAGGCCTCAGGTTCGCCACCTTTATGGCAATCAGCGGTCCCTTGCCGGTGGTTATGTTGGTGAAGACGAGAGCCCTCTGCGTGGTCACCCCGTAGAGCTTCCTGAGCTCCGGGAAAGACAGTTCAGTGATGGCCTTGACGGAATCTATGAGGGTGTAGCCGTACATCACTTCATGCGCATGCGAACGCGAGGTTATTATCCTTGCGCCAATCATTTCGCAGAATTTGCTTACCGGGACGCCTGCGCCGAATTCCTTTATGTCGACTATCGCGGCGGACGCCGGCTGGCTCACATCCTTCTCCATGAAAATCCTGAGGACCTCGCCGCCGCGTGCCACGTCCATCTCGATGAGCGCCTCGACGTACCTGCGCAGGAACGTTATGCCCGGGGATTTCCTCCTCCCGGACTCGTAGTCGGATATGACAGAGGACGTGACGTTCAGCTTTCTGGCAAGGTCCTTCTGCGAGACCCTGAAGAGCGACCTCCACTTCTTTATCACACGGTTGGGCTCGTCAGATATGCCTATCTCTCCTATGATGTCCTTTGCGAGCCGTTCCTTCTCCATCGAGAATTCGTCAAAAGCCTTATCCATAAACCGTTAATTGACTTAAAGGTTTATATAGGAGAATTGCGGCGCTCACATGAAGAGGGGAGCGAAGACCAGCGCGACTATCGACATGAGCTTTATGAGTATGTTCAGGGAAGGGCCTGAAGTGTCCTTGAACGGGTCGCCTACAGTGTCGCCAACGACGGCCGCCGCATGGGCGGGGGAGCCCTTGCCGCCGAGGTTTCCCTCCTCTATGTACTTCTTGGCGTTGTCCCATGCCCCACCGGCGTTGGCCATCATCAGCGACATCAGGAAGCCCGTTATTATCGCGCCGGCAAGAAGCCCGCCGAGTGCCTGCGGCCCGAGCACAACACCCACTGCTATTGGGGCAACCACAGCCAGTATGCCCGGCTTTATCATCTCCCTGAGCGCGGCGTGTGTGGATATGGCTATCGGCTTGTCGTAGTCTGGAGCTACCTTGCCCTCCAGGACGCCCTTCCTCCGGAACTGCTTCCTGACCTCCTGGACCATCTTGTAGGCGGTCTTGCCCACAGCGTTCATCGTGTACGCAGAGAAGAGGAATGGGAGGAGCCCGCCGATGAAGAGGCCGACTATCACTATGGGGTCCATGATGCTTATGTAGTCGAGGCCCACAGTCCTCCCGTAGACGGAGAAGAGCGCAAGCGTCGTGAGCGCGGCGGAACCTATGGCAAAGCCCTTGTTTATAGCCGCCGTTGTGTTTCCGACCGCATCGAGCGTCTCGGCATTCTCCCTCGTCTTCTTCCCCGCCTTGGACATCTCCGCTATGCCCGCTGCGTTGTCTGCTATGGGTCCGTAGGAGTCGGTGGCCAGCACTATCCCGAGTGTTGAGAGCATGCCCACAGCCGCTATAGAGACGCCGTACAGTCCCATGAACATGTAGGAGACGGCTATGGTCGCGCAGACGGCCATTACAGGTATGAACGCCGATATCATGCCTACAGACAGCCCCGATATTATCGTGGTTGCCGCTCCCGTCTCCGAGGCCTCCGCAATCCTCCTGACGGGCTCCTTCTCCCTCGACGTGTAGTACTCTGCGCTGAGCCCCGTCACGACCCCCGAGATGAGGCCGGCGGTTATGCAGTATACCGGATTGATGCCGAGCCCCAGGTACTGCGTTATGAAATATGACGCTACTATCACTATCCCAGTCGCGATGAATATCCCCCGGTTGAGGAGCTTTTCCAGGTTGCCCTTGCCTGTGAGAACGAAAAGTATCCCGGCGATGGACGCGAGTATCCCGGCGCTCGCTACGAGCAGGGGCAGCTGCATCTGCATGCCGCTGAACACTACGGCGACTGCCATGGCGGCTATTATCGAGTCCACATAGCTTTCGAACAGGTCGGCGCCCATGCCTGCTATGTCCCCCACGTTGTCCCCCACGTTGTCGGCTATGACTGCAGGATTTCTGGGGTCGTCCTCTGGTATCTTGTGCTCGACTTTGCCTACCATGTCGGCCCCCACGTCCGCCGCCTTCGTGTATATCCCGCCTCCTACCCTGCTGAAGAGGGCGACGGAGCTCGCCCCGAAGCCGAAGCCGAAGAGTATGTTGACGCTTCCGAAGATGTAATACAGGGACGCGACGCCTGCAAGGCCCGCGGACACGACCAGGAGCCCCATAACGGAGCCGGCGGAGAATGCGATCTTCAGGCCGCTGCCGACGCTTTCCCGGCATGCGTTTGCTGTCTTGGCGTTGGCGGATGTTGCCGTCCGAAGCCCTATGTTTCCGGCGAGCATGGAGAACAGCGCGCCAGCTATGAACACGAACGACGTCGCGCCGTCGATGACGAAGAAAAGCACGGCGGCCACGGCTGCTATGAAGACGAGGAGCGACTTGTACTGTGCATTAAGGTAGGTGAGGGCGCCACTGTGTATGAGGGACGAGAATCTTGACATCTCCTCGCTGCCGTCGGGCTGCCTCTTGGTGTACCTGTGGAGCGCAAGTACGGCGAGCAGCGAGACGGCGCATGTAGCGGCTGCGGCTTCTATGTACATATTCCCTCTTTATATTATCGCGGAGCCTGCTAAAAAAGCAACTCACCAGACGGTGACGACTATCTTGACTATCTCCCCATCTGCCGGATCGTATGCGAAGCGCGTGACGGTTCCCTGTATCCCCTGCTCTGGTGGTGTCCTCTGGTTGCAGGAGACGTAGACATTGCCGCTGTCCACTCCTGTGGCCGTTATGTAGACTCTCGTGTACCTGTCATATGGTACGACGTCCTTCAGGCCCATGGAGTTCAGGAAGTCGAAATAGTCCATGCTGTCGCAATTGTCATCGAATGCCTGCATCTTGGCGGTGTCCATGTCAGGCCACTCGGAGACGAATCCGTTGCTCTCGTCGCCAACCAGCATGTCGGATACCCTCAGCGCGACGGCATCCGCCCTTGATGAGCTGAATATCGTGTGGTGGACGTCGAAGCTGTTGGAGAGATAGCTGAGCGAGTAGATTATGACAGCGAACAGCATGAAAGCCGCTATCACGAACTCGAAGACAGCCTGGCCTTTCTTCTCTCCTCCTGCCGCTTCTTTTCCAATCATTGCGGGAACACGCCGAGTTTTGCAAGGAAGATGAATATGAATACCACTATCGATACCATTATCATGGAGTGCTTGCCCCCTGCAATGGCCGAGTTCTCGCCAAGCTGCCCTGCTATGAGCCCGGAGCACATCCCCTGTATGAGGAGGACGTAGAAGAACAGCGAGACATAGTAGCAGCCGACGCTCCCTGGGTCGACCTCGAGCATCGAGCATGTCCCCCCGAAGAGGGCGCACGGGAATACTATGCCGCTGTCGCATGGGTTGGAGAATGTTGAGGTGAAGGAGCCCATGCCCATGTCGCTGCCGCTGCCAAGCGTCACGTTGGACATCATTGGCACGAAGATGAATATGATGACGATGACTATGCCGAGGAACATGAAGAATATGCCGTAGGTGACCATGACGTGCTGGCTCGTGACGTTCCTCCTCTCCTCCTCCGCCTCCCTGAGCATGTTCATGTTGGCGGCGGCCGAGTCGAGGGTCGCGACCACGTTGCCGCCGGACTTGTACGATTCCTTGAGTATGTTTATGACTTCCGTTATGGCTATCGAGTCCTTGACCTTCTTTTCGAATATGTCTAACACCCGCAGGAAAGGCACGCCCCATGAGAGCTTGTTCGACATTGTCTGTATCTCGGCGGTAAGCTTGCCGTAGTTGGTCTTGGATGCCATCTTCACGGACGACTCGAGAGTCATGCCGGACCTCTTCGAGTCCGCGAGATCCCTGATGAAGTTAGGGAACTGCCTTTCGACGCTCTTGAGCCAGGCGTACCTGGAATACCTGTAGACGAAGTAGGGGACAATCGTTATGAAAAGGGCTATTATGAAGGCGTTGCCGACCACTGCTATGTCCCCGGCGAACATGAAAGCTATCAGTATGGTCGCGGCGCCGATTACCGCCGGAATTGCTATCACCTTTTCCCTTGCTCCTATCTGCATAATCTCACCTCAAAGCGGGGACAGCCCCTTAAGGAGTACAATGAAGCCTATGGACGTGCACGGGACGAAGAAGAACACCAGGAACGTCTGGACGAGAAGTATGTCGCCTCCCACGAGCGGGGACATGACAGACGACAGCACGATGAAGAACAGCGTGCCCACGATTATCAGCGTTATGTATATCTCTGTGTAGAAGTTTATCTGGCTGGAGTAGGACTCGAGCATCCTTCGGTACTGCTGCATGCTGTCCTTGGTCTTGTCGGAGAGGAACTTGTATATGTCGCCCCCCGTGGTCATGGTGGATACCATCCCCCACAGCAGCTCCGACCATGCAAGGGAAGGCGTCCGGTTCGCGACCTTCACGAGCGCCGAGGATATGTCGGTCCCGAACATCTTCACGTCCCTGTATATCCTTCTCGCGTCATCCCCTAGGATGCCTTCCCTGTAGGCGAGCATCTTGAATATCTCCACAGGATGCGTCCCGGAGCTCGCCGATGCTGTCATGGAGGCCACTGCGAACGGGAGGTCCCTCTCTATCCGCGTCTCTATGCTCTTCGACTTTATGTCAGGATACCAGTAGAAGCCTATGAAAGCCCCTCCAGATGAGAGGAGCGCTACTATTATGGAGAACGAGAACGAGAACGCCGCCCTCTGGATGAGACCCGGTATGAGGAGCGAGCCTAGGATCAGCGCCGCTATGAACGTCACTATTACCGAGAATAGCGCGACCGACATGTACTCCTTGAGGGTGTACTTGAGCTGGGCGCTCCTTATCTTCACCTCCAGCGGCTCGAATGAGTCCAGATAGGGCGCTATGAGGCTTCCGAATATCTGGACAGAGAGTTCCTTTAACATACCGACACTAATCCGATTCCTCGATGAATGTGGAGACCTTGTCAGGGTTGAGGTAGTACTCGCTCACAATCCTCCCGATTTCGTTGTAGTCGAATATGCGCTTCTTGTACATCCACTCAAGGACGTTCTTCCTTCTGAGGAGTTCCGCCTGGACGCTGGCCTCTGTCATGCCGCTCATCTTGGCTATGTCCTCGAGGACCTTGGATTTGTTCTTCGAGATGAATGTGTCCTTCAGGGGCTCCCACTCGAATATCCTGGCGCTCAGCGGCCTCTCGCCCTGGAGGCCTGTTATCTCTATTATCTCCTTCGCCCGCCTGACGTCCTCTCCTTTGACCTTCACCCTCTGGATGAATACTATGATGTCGACGTTCTCTATGAGTGCTGGCGGGAGGGATATGGGCGGCGTTATGAGCCTGTCTATGAGCTGGGTTAGCGTGGCGGCGTGTATTGTAGCCAGCGACGGGTGGCCCGTTGCCATCTGCTGGAACAGCACGAACGCCTCCTTGCCCCTGACCTCGCCGACGACCAGATAGTCCGGCCTCTGCCTCAGGCTGGACTTGAGAAGGTCGAACAGCGTCACTTCACCGACCTTCCCCTTGACCGAGAGCGGGGACCTCGCCACCTCAGGGACCCAGTGCGTGTGGGGAAGCCGAAGCTCCGGCGTGTCCTCTATGGAGAGTATCTTGAGGTTCGGCCGTATGAAGAGCGACAGCGCGTTGAGAAGCGAGGTCTTTCCTGTTGCCGTGCCTCCTGATATTATTATCGATTTCCCGTTCTCTATCGCGAGCCACATGTATGCGAGCTGCAGGCTGTCGACCGTCTTGAAGTGGAGCATGTGGGATGGAGTGAGCGGGTATGCCGTGAACTTCCTTATTGTGAAGTTGGAGCCCCTCCTTGCTATATCGGTCCCCATGGTGCACTGCACCCTGCTGCCATCAGGAAGCGCCGCGTCCAGGAGAGGGTCCGCGACCGATATGGACTTCCCGCATTTCTGCGCGAGCTTGAGTATGAAGCTGTCCAGGTCGACGTTGTTCTCGAACCATAGGTTCGTCCGGAGGGAGCCGAGCTTGGGGTTCCTGTGGTACACGTATATGGGCACGTTGTGGCCGTCGCAGGAGACGTCCTCTATCTCCGGGTCCTTCATTATGGGCTCTATTGTCCCGAGGCCGAATATCTCCTTTTCTATGTGGTACTGGAGCATGGGTACCTTGGTCTGGTCGACGTTAGGGAACTCCTTCAGCGACACGGAGACTTCCTTGTTCAGGAGTTCCTTCGCCTTTATCTCCCCTATCCTTGAGAAGTCCACGTCGAGCCTCTCCTCGATGTCCTTCTTGATGTTGTCCACGAGCTTCCTGTCATCGGGGGTGAGCCTGGGCTCGATGACATTATAGACCAGTGACCCTATCTTGTCGTCCCATGTTATGTGGGCGTATGCAAGCGCCTGCTCCCCCTCCTTTAGGTTGGAAGGTATGAGCGGGTACTTCATGTCCACGCTCTTGAGGTCCTCCATGGTCCCCGGTAGGTAGAACTTCATGCCTGCAGTCATCTTCCCCCCCGACGGGAGGGACACACCTCTCTCCACGACTGTCTCTTCTATGAGGCCTTTGTCGGGGCCGCCGACGTCTATCTGAATCTTCTGCTCGCCGCGCACCTCGAGGGGGAGCGGCGAATCGCCGCGGACATACACATGCTTTTCGGCGCCGCCCTTGCCCCTGTAGCGATTCTTCACCCTGTAGCCTTTTATGAGGCGCTTGGCGATGCTCCTTGGCCTGGGGTCTGCCTGTTCGCTTTTCTTTATCTTGGGAATTTTCAGCTTCATAAAACCCCGCCGGCATGCTCCGTACCGAGAACAAAAGCCGCCCCATGCCTCATTCTATTATAATATTGGCACCCCTCTTATAAATTATAATTTCGCCCTTGCTGCTTCCCGTTTCCCCTGGCGTGAAAGTCAGCTTTCCGCTGAGCAGGCCAAGGCTGGTCAGGGATTTCGCGCCGTTGTCAGTTATGACGGTTATGTAGCTCTGGTTTATGAGCACCCGGTACCTGTCGTCCTTTATCCTTGCCGGTATGTCCACGACCGTGCTCGCGTCCATCCCCTCTATCCTGGACAGCTCCAGTATGTGGTCGTATATGAGGTCGCCGACCGCCATGGTGTGGTCGTTTGCCGCGATGTCGCTGAAGTAGGACTGGTAGACCTGGAAGATGCCGAAGCAAGTTACGAATATCGCGACGGCTATCCCGAAAAGCAGCACCTGCTCGAAGACCTGGCTCTGCCCCTTCATAAGAGTATATTCGGGGACTGTGCGTTATATGTTTATGAGGGACCGGAAATCGCGACCTTGACTATGGTCTTCGTGAGGTCGCCGCCGTTTTCTGCCGACCTCGTCTCGAGGTCCGACTTCGAGTACGTGATGCCGACGCTGAAATCGCCGGACATGGAACTGTCGGGCACCCCGACGTTCCCGCCGTCCTCTATCTCTATCTTGTAGCCCTTCGGTGGCGGGCCCTCGTCCCGCAGCTCCCTGTACTTGAGCCTGACCGTCATGAGGTACTGCCCGTCTTCGGATGGCGTCCCCTCGAGCGTTATTATCCTCGGGGACCCGCCGTACGGGCCCGGGTTGCTCTGGTCGAACGTCTCTACCGGGACCGGGACGCTCTCATCGCCCATGTCTATCATGGCCTGCGTGGTGAAGAACCTGAGCGTTATCTCGTCCTCGCTTACCACGCTGAGGGAGGCTCCCGGGAGCTTGGGGACCGATATGGCCTTGCTGCCGCCGTTTCTCGCGACCTCCGTTATGTACTTGTCGAGCTGCACCATGAATGACTTCGCATTGGATATGTCGGCGAGTGTGCTCCTCTTCTCTATCATGGGCTTCCCCCAGAAGTAGGCGGCGCCGACGAGGGATATGACCACCCCTGCTATGAGCACCATTGATATCGCCTGTATCTGGCCCTTTCTCATGTCAGCACCCGGAAAGCGTGGGGGAAAATAAGCTCAGCATGTGACCTTCGCGCTGTGCGTCCTTCCGTCACCGCTTACTATCCTGTAGGAGCATGTGCCGCTGCATGGCCTGGTGAACTTGGCGAGCCCGCTCTCGGGAATCATGCTGCCTGTGAGTGCAGCCCCCGCGGCATCTGTCCATGTGGTCCCGGTTGTGAGGGCGTTTCCTGTCGCCGAATCGAGTATTGTTATCTCGCTCGTCGCAATGGCCGTCGTCCCTACGTTGGCTATGATTACCGTGGCCGTGCCGCTGCCGACGCAGAATGCGTCCCTTACCTCGATGCTCTTGCTGGTCAGGCCAGTCATGTAGCTGTTGAGGTACGAGTACGCCACTCCGGCGAGTGCCACCGTTATGAGCAGCAGCACGATTATCGCGATTATGGGTGTTATGCCTTTCATTGCCATTATGAACCTCCTTTAGAATTTACCTCCGGCCGTACATGTTCGCAAAGCCCATGTACAGCCTCTTTAGCCTCTTGTCTATCGTCTCCATCGCCGTAAGCATGGTCTGATTCGCCTCAAGAGACTGCTTGTTCTGGTCCACCATTTCAGTTAGCTTGTCAACCAGCGGCTTCATGGCCTCAGGCCCTATCGCACCGCCCCTCTCTTCCTCTTCGGACGCCGCCCTGAGAAGGTCCATGAACTCGTTCATGCTGTCTATGAGCTTGTCGACCTTTGAAGGTATCTTCCCGAGCTCGTCGCGGAGCTCGGCGTTCGCCTTCACGACGTCGTCTATTATCCTCTGATTGCTCTTTATGAGCTCTATGACCTGCTCCATGAGCTTCTGCACCTGGGAGGTCGAGGAAGTGTCCTCCATGTGCTCTAGCCTCTTCTCAAGCCTTCGTATGGGAGAAGTTGGGATTACCTCGTAGTCTTCACTGCACATGTATAATAATATGACGCCGTCCCAATATAAATATTTTTCTTGAAAGGAACGGCATGAAGGACCGAAACTACATCATGTCGGACATGCCGCCGGGTGGCATCGGGGGCATCCCGCCGCCTCTGCCTTCGGAGCCGCCTCCGGCCGCTATTATGTCATCTATGCGCAGTATCATCTCCGCCGCCTCGGTTGCCGATTTGAGCGCCTGGAACTTTATCTTCAGGGGCTCTACGACGCCTTCGTTCATCATGTTGACAACCTTCCCGCTGAACACGTTGAGGCCGCTCATGGTCCTTCCCTTCTCATGCTCGGAGCGCAGGAGCGCTATCTTGTCTATCGGGTCCAGCCCTGAGTTCTCGGCAAGGGACCTCGGTATGACCTCGACGGCGTCCGCGAACGCGAGCACTGCGAGTTGCTCCCTCCCGCTGAACGATTCGGCGTACTTCCTGACGGCCCTTGAGACCTCTATCTCTGGTGCCCCGCCGCCGGGTACGATCTTTCCGAGCTCAAGCGCCGCAGCGACGTCCTTTATGGCGTCCTCGAGAGCCCTCTCGACCTCGTCGACCACGTGCTCGGTCCCGCCGCGCACGAGCATCGTCACGGCTTTTGGCTCCTTGCACTTCTCGACGAAAATCATCCTGTCGGTGCCTACCTTTCTCTCCTCGACGTTACCCGCGAAGCCTATGTCATCCTTGCTTATCTCGGAGACGCTGCTGACTATCTTGGCGCCGGTCGCCATGGCGAGCTTGTCCATGTCGGACTTCTTGACGCGCCTGGCTGCCATTATGCCCCTCTTTGCGAGGAAGTGCTGCGCCATGTCGTCTATGCCCTTCTGGCACAGGACGACGCTCGCACCGGAGTTGACCACGGACTCCACCATGGACCTTATCATCCTCTCCTCCTCGTCCATGAAGGCGTGCATCTTCTCTGGCGAGTCTATGCTTATCTTGGCATCACTCTCGAGCTCCTTCACCTCCAGCGCCGCGTCTATGAGAGCAATCTTGGCGTTCCTGATGGCCTTGGGCATGCCCGTGTGCACGACCTCCTTGTCGATGAGTATCCCGTCTATCAGGACGGTGTCCGATATGGAGCCGCCGTGCTTCTTCTCTATCTTTATGTTGTCGGTGTCTACAACCACGTCCTTGCCCTCAGTGGTCGCGACCCTCTTGACTGCCCTGACGCATATCTCCGAGAGGTAGTCCGATGCCCTCTCCGCCGACTTTCCGGTCATGGCCGTGTTGGCTATCTGGATCAGCGCCTTCTCGTCGTTTATGGTGACGTCCTTCGCGAACTTCTGCAGGACCTCTATGGCCTTGTTCTTCGCGAGCTTGAATCCCTTGGTCACGATTATCGGGTGTATCTCCTGGTCAAGGAGCTCGCCCGCCTTCTTGAGGAGCTCCCCTGCGAGCACGACAGCCGTGGTGGTGCCGTCGCCCACGGCCTCGTTCTGCGCCTTTGCGACCTCCACCATCATCTTCGCCGCGGGATGCTCTATCTGCATCTCGTCTAGTATCGTAACGCCGTCGTTTGTTATTATTATGTCCCCGAGCGAGTCCACGAGCATCTTGTCCATGCCCTTTGGGCCTAGCGTCGTCTTGACGGTGTCCGCTACGGCCTTCGCCGCCGCTATGCTGTTGGCCTGTGCGTCCCTGCCCTTGGACCTCATTGTTCCTTCCGGCAGTATGAATATGGGCTGCACGTTCCCCTGTGATGAACCAAAGTTCGCCATGAAATCACCTTCCTTTTTAATATTGACTAAGCTTGATGTGCATGGCCTGCCCGGCCACGACTTGTAACAGTAATATACGGGCGTGGTTTAAAAATGTTTTGTTTGCATTCCATACCGCCACATGCGGCTGATTTCACATGGGCCTGCGGTGATATCTTTAAAAAAACTGAATGGTTAAATTGTACAGAACACAAGTATAACGTGGTGGGCCCGTAGCTCAGTTTGGCTAGAGCGCCAGTCTTATAAGGCTGCCGGACGATCCAGTCCGGGCGTAGAAGCTGAAGGTCGAGGGTTCAAATCGCTTCCGCCTGTCGCGGGAAAGTGGAAATCCCTCCGGGCCCACCTTTCATTTTAATCCTTCGTTCAATCCATTATGATGCGCGTTGTTGCCGACCTCCACATCCACGGGCCCTACTCCAGGGCCACCAGCAAGTCCACGACCCTCCCCCTGCTCGAGAAATACGCCCGGATGAAGGGGGTGGACGTTCTGGGGACAGGCGACTTCACGCATCCAGTCTGGCTGGGGATGCTTGAAAAGGAGCTTTCTGAGGACGGCACTGGAATCCTGAAGACCAAGAGCGGCTTCGGCTTCATGCTTACCACCGAGATATCCAGCGTCTACAGCGAGGGAGGGAAGCTGAGGAAGATCCATAATGTGATACACGTTCCTGATTTCGCCACGGCAAGGCAGGTCAATGAGTTCCTCTCGAAGCACGGGAGGCTGGACTATGACGGCCGGCCCACCTTCGGGAAGCTCACATGCCCAGAGCTCGTAGAGGGTCTCATGGAGATATCAGGCGACATAGCTGTCGTCCCGGCACACGCATGGACGCCGTGGTTCGGGATATTCGGTTCCATGTCGGGCTTCGACTCCGTGGAGGAATGCTTCGGCGACCAGGCGCGTCATATATTCGCCATTGAGACGGGGATGTCAAGCGATCCCGCCATGAACTGGCGCTTGTCGTCACTGGACGGGTATGCGCTCATGTCCAACTCCGACGCCCACTCCTTCTGGCCTTGGAGGATAGGCCGGGAAGCCAACGTCTTCGAGCTTTCTGAACCCACATTCGGTGGCCTGATGAAAGCCGTTAGGGAAAAGGACGCCAAGCACTTCCTGTATACAGTCGAGGTGGACCCGGGCTATGGCAAGTACCACATGGACGGCCACAGGAACTGCAATGTCGTCCTCACCCCGGAACAGGCGGCGAAGGTGAATGACGTGTGCCCCGTGTGCGGGAAGCGCCTTACGATAGGCGTCATGCACAGGGTGGAAGAGCTCGCCGACAGGCCGGAGGGATACGTTCCGCGGGGCAGCGTGCCGTTCAGGACTCTCCTGCCTCTCTCGGAGATAATATCAGCAGGGACAGGCGTCTCCCAGCTCTCGTCGAGGAAGGTGTGGGAGGTCTATGGGAAGCTCGTCAGGGACGGCATGTCGGAGTTCGAGGTTCTGACTTCGATGGATGGAAGGCAGATAGAAGCCGCCGCGGGAAAGCGCATTGCTGACCTCGTGGTTGGGATAAGGGAAGGAAGAGTAGGCATCGAGCCGGGCTATGATGGGGTGTACGGAAGGATTGCCGCAGGGAATGCCGATGCAGCGAAGAAATCTTCCCAGAAGAGCCTTTCGGGCTTTGTCTAGTAGCCGAAGGCCGCGCGCGTCCCTTCCACCGTTATGGACTTCTGCGCGCTCACCGTGTATCCGTAGCTGAGCGTCGCGACTATCCTTGCCTGGGTTATCACGTCCACGTTGGTCGCGCTCATCTCGCACGTGACCGTCTGGGACTTGCCGCGCCACATGGCGAGCTTCTGCGTGCCGTCGCAGTCCGTGCTCTTTATGGTTATGCCTCCGAGTGCCTCGAGATTGAGCTCCACGCTGCTTTCCTCTATCACGCCGCCGCCGCCGTTTGTGATTATGATGTTTACAGGGAACTCTATGCTGTCGGTGTCCCTCATCACCCTCAGAGGGCCCTCTATCTGGACATCGACGTCAAGCGGTGAGTCGCTTTTGCTTATCAGCTCTGAGGGGAGCGGCTGGCCGGAGTCCCGGAGCGCTATCAGGTCGGCCGTCGGGAGGAGCGTCACGGACTTCGAGGATATCGTCTTGTAGTCGTACCACACCTCGGCCCTGGCTTCGTATGGGACCTTGAGTCCCTTGTCTATGGTAGGAGCCGTGCACTTCCACATGGCGACGAATTCCTCGCCTGCGGTGCCCCTTTCCTCGTCAGGCGCCAAGAGGCTGTCAAAGTGCACAGGGACTTTCCTGCCGGGCTGGCAGTTCCACTCGTCGAGGTAGAGGTAGGCGTCGCCGTCCGAGTCGAAAGAGCCCCCGTTCTGTATCTTGAGCTGGAAGTTCACGGACTCGCCGGAGTACACGCTGTCAAGGTCCGACTGGAAGTCCGTGATTTCCACGCCGTTCCCCGTGGCGCCCGCGCTCCCGCCGAGCCCCGGTATGTCCACGCATCCGGACGTGACGAGGACGAGCATGACGAGCGCGAGAGGCAGCAGCCGCTTCATAGTCTATAATTTGGCGCTCAAGCTTAAAACTTTAACAGGAAAGGGCCGGACGCGGATTCAGTAGCCGAGCTCTGTCGTCCCGACGACGTTTATGGTGGTCTTCGCGTCCTGGTAATAGAGATAGCTGAGCTTTATCCTCAAATCCTTGTCTACCTTGAATGCCGGCGGGTCAACCACCTTGAGCCTGCACGTTATGGTAGTCTCCTTGCCATCCCACAGGTACACGACGTTGGATGAGAAAGGAAGGCTAAGCCCGCCGGGTATGTTCCTGTAGAAGGCAGACCATTCGGACTGCGCCTGGCCGGGGCAGTCGCCCATTATCATGGTTCCTGTGGGCTCGGTGAATTCTATCCCTATCGGGTAGTTGTCGCCTGCTATCTGGCCGCCGCCTGTGTTCGTTATCTTTATCTCAACAGGGAAGTATGGCTGGTCCCAGCTGTCGTCCTTTGTCCTGACGTACTCTCCGGCATTCACAGTCACCGAGAGCGGGCCCGCGCTGACGACGGTCGGCCCGGCGGCTACGGACTCGCCGCTCTGGGCGGCCCTCCTGACCTCGTCGCTGGTGAGGAATGTTATGGTCTTCACTACCGACGTCTCGTATGAATAGAATACCCTCGCGATGGCGGTGTACGGCCTCTTCTCGCCCCTCTGGAGGTCGGGGGCCATCAGGTCCCAGTCGACCGTCCCTATGCCGCCCTCGGTCCCTCTCTCCTCATCGGCGTTGAGGAGCTCGCCTATGTACTGTTCGGTGTTGTAGCTGCCCCACGCCTGAGAATCTATTCCCATGAGGACCGCGGCTGCCTCGCCTATGACATCTCCCCTGTTCTGCACCTCGAGGTGAAGCCTCACCGGGTCGTTCGACTCGAGGCTGCTGAGGCTGGGCTCGAATTTCGTTATGACTATGCCATTCCCGGAAACGCCCGCGCCCCCGCCGAGCCCCGGCACGTCCACACAGCCGGATACAAGAAGGACAGCCAGTGGTATGGCAAGAACCAACGCGAGGCTTCTGCCGTTCTTGAGTGCTGTCATTACAATCCTTTATTACTTTGTCGGGTAACTTTATAAATTTTCGCCGGTTTCGCGCTTGGAAAGGGCCGGTTCCCTCATCCGGCTATCTTCGGGCTTATCGTGACTAAGACGCTCCTCGTGAGCAGGTAGTCGTACTTGACGCTCACGTCGACTTTCCTGGTGGTCTCCGTCGTGACCTGCCCCTTGAGAGCTGCCAGGTCTATCCTGCAGTAGTAAGGCGATGACTCCTTTCCTATGAGCCTCACTATCTCCTTGTCCCATGACACCCAGTTGTTCAGCACGCCGGAACCGTCATCTGCGAACAGGCATGTTATGTTCTCTGCCGTGGTCGGGGTCAGGGGCTTCAGGTCTTCGTTGCTTCCTATGCCGTTCACCTTTATGTTGGCCCCGCTTATGCCGATGACCTCGCGCTTCTGCCCGTTGGTCATGGTCCTCTCGACCTTGGTGTCGAGCTGCCCCGAGCCCATGTTCTTGAGCTGCAGCATCAGCACGGTCCTCGCATCGGGAACATTTGCATTGGTCAAGTCGCCCCCGGGATAAACGCTGAAGACGGGCACCGGCTGCTTGTCCTCGACCGTTATTATAGGCTTTATCGGCCCCTGCCCGAGCGATATGTATGACTCCGTGGAGCTGTACGTCCTCTCTATCATCTCCCTCTGCATCTCCTCGAGGCTCATCAGGGATATCGTGGTGAGGCTGTTCGTCTCGTAGCTGTAGCGGACGGACATCTTCATGCCGTTCGGTGGGCAGACGGTCTTCACCTTGATTGGGTCGGCCCTGTTCTGGCACACGGACCATATGACGGGCACTATCTCCCCTGGGAGCATCCTTCCTATCCTGCATTTGGTCGTTCCCTGGGTGTCCCCCGTCACCGGTATCTCCTCGGGGCCGCACGTGAGCACCCTCGGCGTGAAGAGACCTTGGCAGTAGTCGTAGAGGTCGACGTCCACGTTGTTCACGGTGGAATCGCCCACGTTCTGGATGTATGCCACGAGCTTCGTCGTCTGGCCGGCGTCTATCTCCTCCGGCACGGCCTCGAAGCTCTTTATCACTATCACGTCGTGCTCGTCCTGGACGACGGTCGGGCCGAATCCCGGTATGTCCGGCAGCCCCGGTATGTCTATGTCCAGTATCGGCACCGTGCAGCCTGAGCTGAGCACCAGGATGAGCAGTGCAAGCGGCAGGAACTTCCTCATGATAATTAATGGCCTTGGAACAAATATAAGTTTGCAATCTGTCTATATGACATGGACCCTCTTTACGATTACTTCTTGGTGCCGCTCATGAGGAACGGGTGGTTCAATCCCGTGAACAGCATAGTCTACGGCGCTGTGCTTGTAGTCGGGATATGGGCTGTCTTCAATCTCCTTAAGAAGACGCGGGTGCCCGTCGACAGGGGCTTCTTCATAGCTGTCCTCCCGTTCGTGGCCTTCGCCGGAGTCACGAGGACGCTCCGCGACTACATATACTTCACCGCCGCCGGGAACCCGGGATTCCTCTCCTCCTTCACGGCCTACATGCAGGCCATGCAGCAGGCAGCCTACACATACGTCCTCTCGGCGACTGGAAACAGCACGCTGGCCTTCGTCGACTCTTACGTGATAGCGTGGTTCCCGACGCCGGGCTCGTACGCGATAACTTTCATGCTGGCGTTGTTCTCCCTGTTCGTCGGGCTTGTCATGAGGGAGTTCTGGGGCACCGAATGCTGGAAGACCATGACGATTCTCGGGATGATATTCTTCCTTGCGAACGCCGCCATAGTTCCGGTGTCCAGCTTCACACCGCTCGCATACATAGGGACCGTTGCACTCGGTTGGGCAGCACTGTTCTTCGCCCTTGGAACGAAGCGGGCATCTGTCCTTCTCGGGTCCGTGGACAAGAGGCTCTCCGGCGCCGTCAGGAAGATGTTCACGCCGCTTAACTCCACGATACTGTCGGCGCACATGTTCGACGCGACGGCGACATTCTTCGCGATAGCGCTGTTCACCACCATCGGCGGGCAGGGCTACACTGAGCAGCACTTCCTCTCCCGTGGCCTGATGCCGTTCATCGGCCCCCAGGTCATGTTCCTGCTGAAGCTGGTGGTAGTGATACCGGTCCTCTACATAATAGACACGTACTCCGACAACAAGCAGATGACGCGCTTCCTGAAGCTCGCCGTCTTCATCCTGGGGATAGCGCCCGCCGCGAGGAACCTGGTCAGGCTCATGGTTGGCGTCTGACTTTGCGCGCCTGCATGTTTTAAAACTTCTGCTACAACCTTAAACAGGATTCGGGTGCGTTTTCATGTTGCCAGGCCGGTACGTCAGGGAGCTTTTCGACGACGCTGTCGGATATGTGGAAAACGGCAGCGTGAAGCTCGCCGCCTACGCTCTCTCAGGCACGCTCATCGTCTCGGGCTGCCACAAGGAGAAGGACATGGGGCTTGAGGTAGGGAAGAGGTACGTGGTCATGGAGTCCGAGTACATAGGAGGGGACGAGAACCCCTACACGGTCATCGAATTCGTGGGCGCGAAGGGCCCACCCGATGCGAAGAAGAAGCGCAGGGAAATACCGGATGTCGTGATCGCGGCGCCTAGCCTTGCTGATGCAAAGAGGATGGCGGGCTCCCTGAAAGGCGATACCGTGGTGATAGAGTATATTGACAGGGGAAGGTTCTACAGGACTGTCGGCGGCGAGATAAGGTACAACGCCGGTCCCGGGGACATAAGGGTGCTGGGCGGCCGTCCGGAGGTGAAGCCCCTTCCGCAGGAGCCCGCGAAGAAGCCGCTGCCGGCAGTGAGGCACAGGACGGTCAGGAAGCCAGAGCCTTGCGCCAAGGCGCCGGACACCGTAATCATAAAGATTGAGCAGACACCCGTGGTCGAGAAGCCCGTTCCAGTGGAGAAACGGTACGGGAGGCCTGTGAGGGAAGTCTACATAATAAACAACTACTGCCCGCCTCCAAGGCGTAGCTACTATTCCATGCCTAGGCCGCCGCGCCCCAGGGCGCGCTCGAGTTGCGTGCGTTGCCACTTCTAGCTTGGTGGTCAGCAGCTTCTATACGCTCGCTATCGGGTTGCATGACGGCTCGGATGCCCCAGGAAGGACGTCCCACCTGCACTCTCCGGTCCTGCCCTTGCAGTCTTCCTCCCCGAGGCCCGTGCAATTGGAAGTTGTCGTGGCGTTTGTCGCATTCACGCCAGTGTCGGCGTATTCAGGGCACGCGTCCCCGAAGGCGAACAGCGTGTCCTTTGAGACCCATTTCCTGAACCTGTACGTGGATGTGGCCCTTATGTAGTAGCTCTTGGTCGGGGCGTCTATCTCGCCTATGGACCTCGTGTAGCAGAACACCGCGCGGTTGGCCACGGCGTCCCCGTTCCACGTGAGCATAGTGACGCCCGTCTGCTCGCGGCTCGGCTGGCTCGGAGCCGGGACGCATGTGAGACCCCTGTCCTTCACGAGCTCGGTCGGGAGCTCGAGCGTTATCTTCGTGAGCTGGTCGCCCCAGAGTATCCTGGAGTCCGGACCCTCGGCGCTCGTCATGTTGAACCCTATGTAGAACTGCCTGTTGCCAGCTATTATAGGCTGGTCGAAAGAGTCTATGGAGAGCTTGGTTGGCGAGGTCGAGATGTGGGACCCGACCTTTGTCTGCACGAATGTCCCGGCGGCGGTCCTGTCCTGCCACTCCTGGTTGCTTATCACCTCCAGGGGCATCCACGAGTTGACCTCGTAGTCGTACTCCACGCTGAAGTTGACGCGTATGTACTGGTTCCTCTTGGTGAGCCTCGATACGCCGCTCTCCAGCTTGTTTATTGCCTCGCAGTCGCTCGCGTCTATCATGAAGAATAGCGGTATCACGTAGCTCGGGTCCATCTCCGACAGCTCGTCCCAGTCGGTGCTGTCGTAGAACATCTTGCTCTCGAGGTTTCCGGAGCTGTCAAGCGAGCCGCTGCCGACTGTCACGGCGCCCTCCAGATAGTCCGGAAGCTCCACCTCGATCCTTATGTCCTTCGCTTTCGCCGGCCCGACGTTCTTCACGTTGAACGTCGCCATGGACTGCGTTCCCGGGTATATCGGGGGCACTGCGAGGTTCTCGAGCTCTAAGCCGTATGACCCCGTGAGACCCGTCGGGTTCTCTTCATACGTCCCTTCCATTATGTTTTGCGCGTATCCCACCGGGTTGAGCAGGAGGCCGAATGTCTGGCCGAACGTGCCGCTTAGTGTCCCGAAGACTTCGCCCATGGGTTCCAGGGCCGATGTCAGCGCGTTGTGTACGCTGGGCCACCATGCACCGAAGAATCCCTGGCCTACTATCTGTTCGCCCGACCCTGTGGAAAAGAGCAGGAATACCATTATCAGCATCACTATCCCAGTGTACGGTCGGACGTTTGCGGGCGACATGAAGCCGCCGACAGCGGAGATTATCCAGAACGGGAAGAACACGTTCCCGGCGATGGTTCCGAGGTCCAGGTCCAGGCCGCCGCTCATCCAATCGACCCATCCCATTATGTTCGCGCCTGCTACGAGGATGAGCACCAGGAATATCAGCTTGTCTATGTTCTCGTACGATGCGGCCACGCCGCTCATGGAGCTTCCGAGCGCTCTTGCCAGGTTCTTCTTCTCTGTGGCCACGGGGAAGACCGCAAAGAACGCCAGACACATCCATCCGAGCTCCCATGATTGGAACACCCCGGCGAAAACGACTGACGCGAGTATGAGAGCGACTACCGGCCTCAGTATGCCTTCCATGAATTTCTCAGGTTCTTCAGGGCTGTATTCTCCAGGCAGGCTGAAGTATGCCACGAAGAAGAATCCCAGGAGAAGCAGCCCCCTGAACGGGAGCGTGGTGTCGAGGAACCCCCATCCCATGAAAAAGAGTATCATGAGCTTGAGCAGGCTGTGGGTAAACGACAGGCCTGAACTCCATCTGTTGTCATATTCTCCTGCCTCGTGCGCCCAGAGCACGCCCATCCTGTTCTTTGGCATGGTGAACTTGGGTCTCGGAAGGACGTTCTTTCCTGCCCATATGGATAACGCGACGGTGAAATGCCATGACACCAGGGCTCCGAAAACGAGTCCGAGAAGGACGAGGAATCCGCTGCCCCCCACCTGCGCGGTGTCTCTTCTTAGGTTGCCTGCGAAGTCGAGGCCTTTTCGCCTCCACCAGTTCTCCTTCTCCCTCAGCCTTTCGGACTCCTTTTGCAGGTCCTCTTCATCGAACGCTTCTTTGGCTTTTTTGTGTTTAATCGGATTGATTGGAACCCATTGGTTCCTGTTACCATCCCATACGAATTCGAGCTGGCAGTGGTCGCATTTGACCTTGTCCCCCAGACCAGACCTCGTGAGTATCAGATTCCCGCGGCCTCGCGGTTGGCATAATGGGCAGTATCCTAAAAATCCTGGTTGCGGTGCATTTCCTGGCTGGCCGCCTGGTCCGCCACCAGGCCCGCCTCCGCCTGCCCTTCTTGGCGGCCTTCCGCCTCTTCCGCTGCCTGCAGTGCTTTTCTTCATGAATTTCTCCATCTTGACTTCCTTGACCTTGCCGCGCCCCCTTCCAACTGATGAGAAGTATTCCGCTCCCTCTATCGCATGCTCCACGGTCCTGCCTTTCTCTGTGAGTCTTCTCTGGATGTCGGCAGCTATCTCATCGTTTTCGTCCAGATGTGTCGGTAACTCCAGAAGGTAGTCCCTTATCTTTTCGTAGTATTTTATCTTCTCGGGCTTGCTCAGGCCCTTCCAGTACTCCTTCACCTCATCCTCGTTGGCCTTCCCGAGCTCCCGCATTATAAGGAGGTTCCTTGCGATTCTTATGGCATCTATATCGCTTTTGAGAATCTGGCTTTCACCGTCGTCCCTGAGTTGCTCCCGGGATTTTCCCCTGCCAAACAGCCTGAATCTTTCGAGTACCATACCTGATAATTAATTCGCGCGCAAAGTATAAATTAGATGTTTTGCCCCCTGCTGCGCGTGCAGCAGGGCTTAGGATACCTCGACCTTCGCTTCGCTTATGTCGAAGCCGCCGGTGCTCGATATCTCGAGCCAGTTGGCCCCGGCGATGAGCAGGTCCGTGTTGAGCTTCAGGGCGTTCCATCCGGCCTGCCCCTCGCCGCTGCCTGCAGTCTGCTCGTTTATGGAGAGCGTTATCCTGCCCTCGCGCTCCACGCTCTTCACGTAGAGCCGGAGCACGCCTCCCCTCGCCTGGAGCATCTTGAGCTGCTCGTCGCTTATGTCGACGCGCTCCTTTATGACCCTCTGCGCCCTTGAAACGTACGTGTTTGCGATGACGTCGCTGAGCTCGAACGAGCCGTTTATCGCCGAGAGCATTATGCGGTTGTTGCCTGGCTTTATGATGCTGCTCTTGAGTGTGTTGTCGGTGAACGTCAGGCTCATGTCCCTGTCAGGGTAGCCCATATATATCTCCTCGCCGTTGATGCTCACGGAGAGGTTGCCCCTCCTGCTCACCGTGTACCATGCGAGCTCGAAGTGGTCAAGCGTCTGCAGCTCGTCCTGCGACACCTCGAAGTCAAGGAACTTCGCAGGCCCGTACCTCGCGTTCACCACGAGGTCCTTTATCTCGTAGACGGTTGCCGCCCAGAACATGAGCCCCGGCCCCTCGGCCACTATCTCGAGCGTGTTGTCCTTCTTCACCTGCGAGGGTAGCAGCTCTATCTCCCTCTCGCCTCTGGGCTTGCCTTTGTAGACCTCGGCGCCGTTCCACCTGACTATGAGGTTTCCGTACTCGTTGCTCTCGTCGACGGTGAAGGTTATCGTGCCTCCCTTCAGCCACTCCTCGACATAGTCGGGCACGGTGACAGTGAATGTCTCTCCCTGCCCGCCGAAGACACCGGCCGAAATCTCCATCCTCGGCGCGCTCATCATCTCCTCGTCCTGGGGCACGCCGACGCCGAAGTCGCCGTAGTCCTGGACCCTTGAGACGTAGTTCTGAGTGTACCCGAGCACTCCCGCGCTGAACGTGTGTATGACCCTGTCCTCCTCGGGCATGCCTTCGGGGTAGTACGGGAACCATATGGATGCGGCCATCAGCGCGCCTAGTATTATGAAGACGACGAGGAGCGCCCACAGGAAATCGTTGTTTCCGCCCTTCTCTTCGCTCATATTAATTATTCTGAGGGGAATCTATTAAAATTGATGTCATCTGTCGATGGTGGTTGCATGAAGGTCGTGAAGAGGGACATGAAGCATGGTGTCATGGTCGTGAAGGTCGAGGACTCAGACGACCTCTGGCACCTGGAGCATGTGATACAGCCCGGCGACTTCGTCAAGACGCGGACCATGCGGAAGGTGGCCGTGAAGGCGGGTGGTGAGTTCCGCATGAGCGAGAAGAAGCCAATGGTTCTGGGCCTTTCCGTCGAGAAGAAGGGATTCGACGCGACGACCGGCCTCATGAGGGTGACGGGAAAGATAGTCGAGGGACCCCCGGACACCAAGCTGAGCTCCTACCATACGATAGAGATAGAGCCCGGCACGGTCATAACCATCGGGAAGAAGCGCTGGGGCACCGCCGTGATGAAGAGGGTGCAGGAGTCGGGGACTAGGCAGCCGAAGGTCCTCGTGTGCGTGATCGACCGCGAGGAGGCGGACATAGCTCTCATAGGCGGGACCGGGATAAGGATGCTGGGTCACATAGAGTCCGAAGACCCCGAGGACAGGGATGCGTACCATTCCGATGTCCTGAAGTTCATGTCCGGGCAGGAGGGATTCGGCTCCGTGGTCGTCGCAGGCCCGGGTTTCGAGGCGTCGAACCTGCTCAAATACGCCCGCGGGAAGGGCGTGTCCTTCCCGGTAAAGGTGATGCTTGAGAGCGCGTCGCACACGGGCATAAACGGCATAAACGAGGTTCTGAAGAGGTCAGGGGACAGGATACTCAGGGAGACCCGGATAGGAAGGGAGAGCGAGGCGGTAGAGGAGGTCCTGTCGAGGATAAAGTCGGACGGGCTCGTGGAATACGGGAAGGCCGAGGTGGGAAAGGCCATAGATATGGGCGCCGTGGAGAAGCTTATAGTGTCGCGGGAGAGGATATCCGATTACGAGCACCTAATGGAGAAATGCGAGAGGATGAGGGGAGCTGTCAGGCTTGTGAGCGCGGACCACCAGGCAGGCGAGCAGCTCCTCCACCTGGGCGGCATAGCTGCCCTCCTGAGATTCAGGATAGAATGAGTCAGGCCCCTTCGAGCTGCGCGAATCCCTGGTCCTGGCCCCCGCCATGCCCGGACATCCTCCGGTAGAGGAAGAAGCCGAGGCCTGCTACCACGGCCACTATGAGGATTATCATTATTATCAGCGTCATGTCGGGGCCAGTCGCCGCCCCGCCTGCGTCCGTGAAGTCGCTGAAGTCGTCGTCTATGCCCGAGGACGCGCCAGTTGCCGAGTCCACGGCCTCCCAGTCGGCAAGAGTCACGCCGCCCTCACTGTCGATCTCGTCCCCCAGGCTGTCATCGCCGAGCTTTGAGGCGTCCGATGCCATCTCGTTTACCGTCAGCCAGGATTCGGCAGGCCTCTTGGTTCCGTCCTCCCCGGTCGCTGATGCCTTTATCTTGTAGGATTTTTTCTCGGCGCTGCCAGGGAGCACCGTGACCGGTACCTTCTTCTCATCGTCGGTGCCTATGAAGACCGTGTAGGGCTCGAAGTTCGTCGTCGCCCCATCGTCCACACCGACTGACAGCGTTATCTTCTGGCCGGGCCCGTAGTTCCTGATCTTCATCGTGAACTCGGCGGGCTTGGCGCCGTTGACGCTCTTCGTCTCCGGCGTGAGCCAGAGGAAGAAGCTGCTCTCGGGGTCCTTCCCGCTGTCGGTCACGTGGAGCTCTCCTGTGACTTCCACCTTGCAGTCGTTGGAGTCGCACCCCTCCGCAGAGACCATGATGCTGAATGGATAGTCTCCCGCGCTCTGCGGCGCCGTGGTCCATATCTGGACCTGCTTGTCCTGTGTCCCGACCTCGGCCTTGCTTTCGCTTGCGCTTATGCCGAGGCTCCCGGAGGCCTTGAGTATGTCCACGGTCGCGGGGACGCTCGAGCTCATGACGAGCGTGTACACCACCTCGTCGCCAGGAGCAGCGTACTGCTCGGGCTCGTCGAAGGATGCCGATATTATGTCAGTGTGCGTCGCTATCTCGTTGCAGGGGTTGCTCCCTTCGGAATCAGAGACGTCGACGTCCTCGTCCTTTGAGACGCACACGCCGTACTTGTAGACCTCGTCGCCGCCGGGGCCGCTTACGGTCGCCGTTATCATGGCGCTGTCGCCTATGCTCCTTCCTATGGTGCTGAAGCATATAGGGATGGTTATCACGTTCTCCGGCCGCGCGAGGAGGCTGGTGAAGTGTATGTCGACCCACGGCTCTTCGACCGCCTCGCCGGGATCCGTCACGGTCATCGTGTACTCCCCCCTGCCGTTGTTCCCGAGGTATATTGACGTGCACTTCTCGTC
>CAZTRL010000006.1:0-31962 GCA_964616715.1 uncultured archaeon
TCGTCATACTAACCATATTCGGCTCCCAGATAGCGAAGATACTGGGCATAGTCGATCCCCTTACGGACAATACGCTCAAGCAGAGCAACTGCAGGAACGCCTGCGCTACCTACTGCATGCTCAATCCATCAACCAAGGACCCGGTGGATTGGTCGACGGTAGACCAGGGAGGCTCCGGTGGTTGCTCGACCATAATGCCTGCCGCGGGTGCGGCTAGCTGTAAGTGCAGCTGAGGACTTTTTATTCCGCCAATTCCCATCTTTTATAATATGAGAGGAATAATCTCGATTTACATCAAGCTCATATTCACCATAATAATAAGTTTTTTCATAATATCGATGGCCCTCTCGAACACGGCCCACCTGATGCCCGGGGACACGGGAGGCTCTTCGCTAGTCACAGAAAGCGTCATATTCTCCCAGACGGAGCCGCGGGTAAGCGAGAGCCAGATAACAAGTTATCTGGAGGAATATGCGTCGGCTAGGCTCAAGGGCGAGGGGCCGACGTTTTACAGGCTGGGGATGAAGTACGACATAGACCCGGCGTTCGCCGTTGCCGTCTCCCAGAAGGAGACGTCGCTTGGCATCAAGACGTGCAATGGCATAAGCCCGGACTGCAACAACTACTTCTGCATAAGGGCTGCTGCCGGCGAACCCAGCTGCTCTGGCTGGGCTAGCTACATGTCGCCGGCCGAGGGCATAGAGGCGTTCTACAGGCTCATTGAGGAAAGCTATGTAAAGAAGAATTCCCAGTACACCATAAGCGAGATCGGATGTCTACCGAGCACCGGCAGGACGACCCATTGCTACTGCTGGGAGGACGGGTATTGCGAGGGCTGGGCGGATGGCAGGGGCAGCGTCCCTGACCTGACGGCCACCATAAGGAACCACGGCCTTGCTGAAGGAACCGCATAACAATATATTAATGGGAATGCAAGAAGGTTATTATGGGCAGGCTAAAAGGCAGCTATCCTGTAAGCTGGTTTCTGATGGCGATGATAGGCGTCATAATGGCGATAATTTTCGGCGTCGTCGTCCTCGGCCTTGGCAAGATGTTCACGCCATTCTTTGGCGGATGACATCCAATAAATAGTTCGGCGACAAAATAACTATTATGTCGGAAGAAACGATGCTGCCTGACTGGTTTAAGCTCATATTCGCGCTGGTCGGCTTCTTCATGGCATTACTGATACTCACTGCTGTCTTCGGGAGGCTGAACGTTAATCCCTGCTGGAGCGACGTGTCCAAGGGCCTGGAAACGCTCAAGACTCACACGGGAAGCCTCAAGATGGTCCTGGATTATGAGTGCGTGAAGAGCATAACGATTACGAGCAGTCCCTCATCCTGCGAGCTCGCGTGCAACGACTACAGCGATGAAGACCTTGTGAGGTCATGCGCCAAGACATGCAAGGCGGAGGGTGCCGAGAGCTTCATAGTCGCAATGCCAAAGGAGGACAAGAATTTCATCGAGAGGATGAGCACTGCCATAGGAAACAAGAACCTGCTCTGGATCTTCCAGGGAAAGCCGCAGTCTTACGTTCTCAGCTGCACAGTCACGGATGTTTCAATAGATGATGAAAGATGCAGGTCGGTAGTTCAGGGGGAGTGGAGGTGCAAGCCGACCAAGGACGACAAAGATCAGAACAAGGCAGTCTATGAACTGAAGCTGCAGAAGTCGGCGGAAGGAATGACTTGCACCCTCTCCAAGGCGTGATGGGATGAACGCAAACAGGGATTTCGTGGCACTGGTGTTCTCTCTGGCGCTGGCGGCCTCCTTCTGGTATTACTGCGTGTATTACCTCAACCCTCTCCTGCGGGCGAACATGGACACGCTTGACGATACGATAGCCCTCTACGTGGACACCCTCCACGTCATTGACGAGGGAAAGGTCGTTATAGCCCTTCCGAAGAACATCGTGGGCAGCGTCAGGATAGATTACGAGACGGAGGGCAGGAAGGACGGCTATGAGATAGACTCTGACGGCTGGTACGTCATAGTCACGTACCAGTTCGGCGGGGGCACTATAAGGGGAGCCAGCCCGATAAACACCTACGGAGAAGGCGCTCCCATGACTTCGACGCTGTTCGCTCCTGAAAGCATATGCATAAGCAAGAAGAGTGACTCTGAAAGGGTGGAGGTCATAGGATGCTGAAGGGACAGTCGCATACAGACATGAACATAATGGGGGGCAGTGCTATTTTCTTCATAGTGGCCATAGCGATATTCACCGCGCTCATCGCACCGATAGTTTATCAGTACCTGACCGTCGGCTCAACGGAGAATGAGATAAAGGCCGTGGAGTTTTCCAATCTGGCGAGGACAGTGCTTCTCGGGGCTTTCGGCGATGGCAAGGGAAACATTCTTTACTCCCTTCTGCTTTCCGGGGCTGCAAATGGAACGGAGGGTATCGGTCTTCCAGACAACTACCTGCAAGTCGACAACGTATACACTGACGAGTACGTGAAGATAGGCGACAACGGCGGTAGGTTCGAACACGACAGCTTCTCTACAATAAAATCGTTCCAAAAGAACGTAGACGGCAGGAATGACGTCGTCATGGAGGCTGGCAAGGAGTACTTGGTCCATTCCTACAGGATTGTGGCCACGGGGAGCGTGGCAGTTGACATATACACTGATTTCGTCTGCTCGGTGGACGGCGGCGACGGCGGCTACAGAATCGTAGAATGCGGAGAGACTGATGGTCTGGAAACCCTCTTGGCAGATATTGAAAGCCTGAAGAGCACAATCATCGCTCCTGTAGTAAACGGCGTTGAGGATTCCGCGATTGTGAGAATGATGGCACAAGACGACGTCACCGCTAAGGACCTTGTAGTTTCCGGTTCCAAGCTCGGCTCCACTGCAGAGTGTCTTGAGAAGGATGGCAGGACATGCTTCAGGATTGTCGGTAGCTTCGTTTTTCCCGCAAGGATTCATACGGAGATAGGCAAGGACTCGTCCATAGGCGTATCGATGGGCAGTGAGGGGGCGCAGTGACATGAAGGCCCAGCTAAGCGAGATAGGGATAGTGATAATAGGATTTCTCATATTCTCGCTGATACTCATAGCCCACACGATTCCGTGGTTCAAGGACGGCATAAAGCTGAACTCCGGGACTGACATATTCTTTGAGCTCAACGACAACACGGGCAAGATACTGCCGATTCTGAAGGCCAAGGTTTCTGACGAGTACTTCTCGGATATAATATCATGCCGGATCTCGATGGGGGATTTGTGCCCTATGGACGACTCCGGCATAGGTGACATCGCGGAGAAGATGGATACGAAGCTGTCTATATACAGGTCCGGGAAGGAGTTGAAAAGCTACGGCAGCCTGGAAAAGAAGGGTGCGGTCATATACGCGGATGTTCCCCTGCCAAACGGCGCCGTGGAGTCGGTCGGCCTGACTCTGGACATATCTGGGCTGGTGGATTATTACAACGATTTCAAGGATGGCGAGTACGGCAACTGCATGGATGAGGGGAGCGGGGAATACGCGAGAAATCATCTCACTACAATAGACTTCATGGGAAAGAGAGTGCAGGTGAACAAGGTAGCGGCTCCCGACTTCCTTGCGGTGGCGGCGGATATAGGAAAGTGCGAGGATGCGGATGACTACGACTTCTGGGCCGACACGGCCGGCGGGACTTACGTCTGCCGCTATAACACGAACAATCCCGGGGAGCTCAGCATGCACGCGTACGGTCTTGCAATAGACATAAACCCCTCCTCGAATCCCAACTGTCCGAAGGACGCGACCTGCGGCGGCGAGACCAAGTGCATTACGGACATACCTGACTGCGTGGTGACGGCATTCAAGAATCACAATTTCATCTGGGGTTGTGACTTCAAGAGGGTGAAGGACTCCATGCATTTTGAATGGAGCAATCCCGGCCTTGACGCTGACAGCGCCATGAAGTCGGCCATAAGCAAGTCGGAGGACGAGAACACGAAGGTGACGGACTGATGGTGAATGGAGGCCGGAAGAAGGGGGACTCGAACATTGCCTACATGATAGGCCTGATAGTGATGCTCGTGATCGCGTGGCAGTACCTCCTTCCGAGCATGACGTTCTCGCATACAGAATCCCTTGTGAAGACTGTCAACAACGTTGTCTACCTTATGCGGGATTCCATAGGGCTCACAACGCAGTTTCTTGAGACATCGGCACGCTATTCCCTTTACCAAGCGATGTACGATGCCGCCGCCAGCGGCCTTGTGGGAAACCTTACCGAGGAGAACTCGGTATCTTATGATGGCAGGAGATTCGCTCTGTGGGACGACGGGAACAGCACCACTCCGGCGAGGGGAGTTGTGCTCTCTATGCTTTCGGCATCCTTCGATAATAATTTTGCCAGATATGTGGGAGGAGGCACGGTCACGGAGGTCCTTCCTGTCAGGCTCCCGTCTTACGGGAAGTCCGTGATAGGGTCCGTGGGCAACTACAGTGTCAGAGTCGAGGTTCCCGCAGGCGGAAACATCGCCGTTTCAAGTTCGATAGACAGCAATGGCATAGAGAAGGGAGAGACCATAACGGTAACGGGTTCAGGGGACATAGACATGGTTGTGGACGCGCCCTTCATGCAGCTCTACGAAGAAGCCATTGCAGTCAAGGATTTCATAGAAGCTAACGCCGAGGGCTGTGACAGGGACGTGCTCGAAAAGGACTTTGACAGCTGGTCCTGCGTGTTCAGGACGGTTGTCATAGATGACAGTCCCGGAAAGTGCGTGGTCGGGGTCGTGGGCGTCACAAGGAAGAAGTTCCTTGTCTGGGACGGCAGCCAGTCATCTCTTAAGAGCATTAGGATAAACTTCGCGGTCGGCCCGCTTTCCGGGAAGGATGATTCTGAATCGGCTGAAACAGAGACCGGGTAAACTTTTAAAACATCCAGACCAAGATTCTATTACTGTCGATTTCCAGTGATTCGGCAACAATCGCTCAGTTATTAGCAATTCAAGCGGAGGTGTTAGTGATGTCAGATGAACAGACAGCGTTGAACCAGGTGCTTGGGAACCCAGAAGGCGGGAAGCCTGAAGAGCCCGCGCCTGAAAGCGTCCCGGCTGAAGGCAGTGATGCCGGGAAGGAGGCAGAGCCTGAAGAGCCCGTAGAGCAGCCATCGGCCACGGAGAAGAAGGAAGAGCCCGTAGAGCAGCCATCGGCCACGGAGAAGAAGGAAGAGCCGAGGCAGGCAGTGCAGAAGCCCGGAAGAAGGTCAAGGGCTGACGACAATGTGGTTTTCGTCGGGAAGAAGCCCACGATGAGCTACGTTCTCGCCGCAGTGACGCAGTTCTCCGACGGCATGGACGAGATACACATAAAGGCCAGGGGAAAGAGCATAAGCAGGGCCGTGGACGTGGCGGAGGTCCTCAGAAAGAGATTCATACAGGGAGCGAAGACCGACATATCCATAGATACCCAGGAGATAGCCGACGAGAACAGGAACACGGTGAAGGTCTCCACGATAGACATAATGCTGAAGAGGTAGCCTGCCTCTCCAGTCCCTTTTTCTTTTTGGTTTCACATCCCAGGCGAAGCTATTAATAGCGCCGGGACAATAATAATACTATTCGTTTCGGGCATATGGTGCCCGGATTATTCAGCTGTAAAGTCGGGGTGGTTTCATGGAAAAGTTCAAGATAAAGAAGATAAAGGCTAGGGAGATACTCGACTCGAGGGGAAATCCGACGGTCGAGGTCGATCTTTACACGGGCGCTGGGCTCTCGCGGGCGGCCGTTCCAAGCGGCGCCAGCACGGGAAAGCACGAGGCCGTCGAGCTCCGTGACGGCGGGAAGCGCTACGGCGGCAAGGGCGTCCTAAAGGCCGTGGGCCATGTCAACACGCTTATAGCGAAGCACTTCAACGGCAGGGATGTTAGGCTGCAGGCCGAGATAGACGAGGAGCTCATAAACCTCGACGGCACAGAGAACAAGGGCAACCTTGGCGCCAACGCGCTGCTTGGCGTCAGCATGGCGGCCTGCAAGGCAGCCGCAGCCGGGAAGGGTATGCCGCTCTTCGAGTACATTGCATCGATTTCCGGGAACAAGGACATATCGCTCCCTGTTCCATCGATGAACGTCATAAACGGCGGGGCCCACGCGGGAAACGCCCTCGAGATACAGGAGTTCATGATACAGCCCTTCGGCAGCAGTTTCGCCGAGTCCCTCAGGATGGCGGCGGAGACATACCATGTGCTGAAGAAGATAATAAAGGAGAAGCACGGGAAGGATGCGGTGAATGTGGGAGACGAGGGAGGCTTCGCGCCGCCGCTCAAGGACACGCATGATGCGCTGGACCTCATAATGAAGGCGATAGACGAGGCAGGCTACCACGGCAAGATCGAGCTCGCTCTTGACGCCGCGGCATCAGGTTTCTTCAGGGACGGTGCCTATCATCTCGACGGAAGGAAGCTTTCTACCGAGGGGATGGTGGACTTCTACAGGGAGCTGGCGTCCAAATACCCGATAATATTGTTCGAGGACCCGTTCGACGAGGAGGACTGGCACGGCTTCGCGTCGCTCACAGAGAAGATGGGCGAGAAGCTGACAGTCATGGGCGACGACCTTCTGGTCACGAACGTCAAGAGGATAAGGAAGGCGGTCGAGATGTCGGCCTGCAACGGCCTTCTTCTGAAGGTCAACCAGATAGGTACGGTCACGGAGGCCATCCGGGCGGCGAAGTACGCGATGGACAACAAATGGAGGGTGATGGTTTCGCACAGGTCCGGGGAGACGTCAGACAGCTTCATAGCGGACCTCGTCGTCGGCCTGGGGACCGGCCTCATAAAGACCGGCGCTCCCTGCAGGTCCGAAAGGCTCGCCAAGTACAACCAGCTGCTGAGGATAGAGGAGGAAATCCTCGGCAGGTGAGGAAGGTAGTCCCGATGAGGCCCAAAAGGCGCGTGCTGCTTCTCATAAGGGACGGATGGGGCTACAGCACGGAGAAGAAGGGCAACGCTGTGCTCGCCGCAAGGACCCCGAACGACGACGCATACGCCGCGAAGTACCCGACATGCATAGTCCAGTGCACAGGCAACGCGGTGGGGAACCCCGAAGGCGTGCAGGGAGGCTCCGAGGTAGGTCATCTCACCATAGGCGCCGGCAGGATAGTGTGGCAGCCTTACGAGCTGATAAACAGGGCAGTGAAGGACGGCTCCTTCTTCGAGAACGGAAAGCTTAGGGGCGCCATAGAAAGCTGCAAGAAGAACGGGTCTGACCTCCACCTCTCGGGGCTCTTCTCCGACCAGGGCGTCCACGCGGACATGAGGCACATGTTCTCAATCCTTGAGCTTGCGAAGATGATGTCGTTCGACCGGGTCTTCATACACCTGTGCCTCGACGGGAGGGATGTCCCGGAGAGGTCCGCGCTGGGCTTCCTTCAAGAGCTTCGCAAGAAGATAAAGGAGATTGGCGTAGGCAAGGTCGCGAGCGTCGCAGGAAGGTATTACGGGATGGACAGGGACAGGAACTGGGACAGGACGGAGATGTTCTACGACATGCTCGTGGAGGGAAAGGGCTTCACTTCCGAAAGCGCCGAGGACGCGATAAAGGAGGCCTATGCCCGCGGCGACAAGACCGACTATTACGTGCAACCCACGGTCATAACGGAGAACGGGAAACCCGTTGCTCTCCTCAAGGACGGCGATTCCATGATATGGTACAGCTTCAGGAGCGACAGGGCAAGACAGATAACCGCCATGGTAAACAGCCTTCCCTACTGCGAGAAGAAGCCTGGGAAACCCGTGAGGGTGCATTACGTGTGCTTCTGCTCATACGACGACAAGTGGACCCTTCCAGTGGCCTTTCCCCAGCAGAAGGTCTCTATGAACCTGGGACAGGTCGTCTCCGCCGCCGGGCTGAGGCAGCTCAGGATTGCCGAGACGGAGAAGTACGCCCACGTGACCTTCTTCTTCAACAGCCAGATAGATGAGCCCAACAAGGGCGAAGACAGGATACTTGTGGCCTCTCCGAAGGTCAAGTCGTACGACATGCAGCCCGAGATGTCGGCGTACGAGGTCACGGAGAAGCTGCTACCCCGAATAGGGGATTACGACTTCATACTTCTGAACTACGCGAACCCCGACCTTGTGGGGCACTCGGGCGTCTTCGACGCGGTGGTCAGGGCGTGCGAGGTCGTGGACGAGTGCGTGGGCAGGGTGGTCGACAGGTGCCTGAAGAAGGAGTACACCGTGCTCCTCATGGCGGACCACGGGAATGCGGACCACATGCTTTACGATGACGGCTCCCCCGACCCATCCCACGGCCTGAACCCCGTCAGGCTGACGCTCATATCGGGCGATGGCGAGGTCACGGGGGCCAAGTTCAGCTGCGGTGGCATGAAGGACATATCGCCCACGATACTGAGTATCATGGGCATTGGCAAGCCGGCGCAGATGACCGGGGAGAGCCTCGTCAGTCTATGATTTCCTCTATGTCTTTTATGAGGACTATGTTTGGAGGCGCTCGCTTTTCCCTGTTGCACGGCTCCCCGGAAAGCACCTTGTTTGTCTTCCTTATGAACTTATTGAGGACGCTTGACGTCGCTTTTGCCTTTGGGTTCCTGTGCACTATCTGCTTGACCACGTTTATCTTGGCCGTGTAGTTCACCGTCACATCGGCTGACAAATCGCTACCCTCCATTGTTATCAGGAGTTCCCCTTCCCTGATTTCCGCGCTGAACCTGACGCCGTCTATCTCCGTGAAGTCTATGGCTTCCGCAAGGTACCCGGCGTCGCCGTCCATGGCGTCCCTTGAGACGAGGTTTCCCGCGGCGTCTATGGAGCCGAACAGCGACTTTAGCAGAAGCTTCATATTTAACTTCTCTTCCCTTTGAATAATAAAAATGTCACTGGAGGAGGTCGTTTGCGATTTCGTCCTAGGTGGGACGCTCATAGCCGCCGTCCTTGCGCTCGGCAACATCCTGGGTCCGCTGGCCGTCGGCATAGTCGCCGCGCTGCCCGTGCGTATATGGGCCACCATGCTGCTTGGAGGCGTCTCGGCGTCTCCGGACTTCATCCTGGGTATGCTGAGGGGCGTGATTCCAGGGAGCTTCGGGACACTGGGTTTCATAATTATACTATCCAGGCGCACCCACCGCTATGGCGTCGCGAGGGCGTTTCTTCTCGCCTGCCTAGTTTGCGTCGCGGTGACTTCAGTGGGGGTGCTTCTCGCATGATGGGGAGGTCTGCCTTCAGGGAGCTTGCCGAGGACTTCGTGAGCGGAGGCTTCCTCGTCGCGGTGGCGCTCTGGCTGGCCCACTCGTCGAGCCCCGTCATAGGTGGCGTGATAACGGGCCTTCCGATAAGGTTTGCGGCAACGTGGCTCCTTGCTGCCAGGAGGAGGGGGGCAGCCTATGCCGAGAGGATGGCAAGGGGAAGCGTCATGGGCATGGCGGGGAACATACTCTTCTCGGTGACGCTTTTCTTCGTTCTGCTCCCGCTTGGGTTCGTTGCGGGCTTCCTCGTCGCACTGTCAGTCTGCGTCGCGTCCGTCCTGATACTGAAGGCTACCTTTCGAGAATGAAGTACTTCGGGTGCGTCATCTTCCTCGGTATCTTCTCCAGGAGCATGTCGTGCTTCTTTCCGACGCCCACGGCCCTGCACGAGTTCGCGATCTTCAGAGCCCTTTCGAGCTTGTAGTTCTTGTGGGCGTATATCTCGAACAGCGTCTCACCCTTCTTTACAATGTCTCCGGTCTTCTTCTTTAGGAGTATCCCCGCGCCCTTGTCCTTCGGCGTTCCGGCGGCCCTGGATATCTCGACTATGGAATGGTTGTCTATCCAGCTGACGATGCCTCCCACGTTCGATTTGACCTCCACGCGCTCGGAGCCTATCGGGAGGTCGTCGGGCCTTATGCGCGGGTTCCCGCCCTGCATCTCTATTATCTCCTTGAGTTTCCTGTACGCCTTGCCGCTCCGAAGAAGCCTCAGCGCCTCGTCTTTTCCCCCGCTGCCCATCTTGTAGTCTAGCAGTATGCCTGCTATGTGTGTCACCTTGTCGACAGTGTCCAGGGGACCCTTCCCGTTCTTGAGCGTCATTAGGGCCTCCCTCGCCTCGAGTGCCGGGCCTATGCCGAAGCCTATAGGCTGCCCGCCGTACGTCGACGCGCCGACCGTCTGTATCCCCAGTTTCTTGCCGAGGTCTATGAACCTCTCCGCGAGGCCCTCCGCCTCCTTTGTCGTCTTGACCTTCGTGCCGTCTCCCGTCGGTATGTCTATGACGAGGTAATTGGCCCCGACGGCCTTCTTCTTCGACATGACGGAAGGAAGGAGAAGAGGGTCTATTGAGAGCGGGTACTCTATCTTTATGAAGAGGTCGTCGGCGGGCGCGAGGTCGACCGCCCCTCCCCAGACGAGGCAGCAGTTTATCTTGTTTACAATCTTCTTTATTTCCTCGAAACCCAGGTTCACCGGGGCGAGGCATTCGAACCTGTCCGCGGTTCCCGCAGGAGATGTTATGGCCCTGCTCGAGGTCTTCGGTATAGTGAGGCCGGCGGCGCCTATTATGGGGACCAGTATCATCGATGTCTTGTCTCCCGGAACTCCTCCTATGGAGTGCTTGTCGAATATCCTCTTCTTCCCGAGGTCGAGCGTCTTGCCCGTGAACGCCATGGCCTTGGAGAGCGCAGCCACCTCTGACGTCGTCATGCCGTGGTTGTACAGCGCGATGACGAATGCCGTGAGCTCTATCTCGGAGAGCTTCCTGTCGACGGTGTCCTCCACTATCTTCCTTATGGACGAATCGTCGAGCGTCTTTCCCGACAGCTTCTCCCTTATGTGTATAAGCGATGACGGCGGCTCGGACGGTATTACCTCTATGGAGTCACCGTTCTTGACCTTCATGTGCTCGGCAATCTCGCTGTAGAGGCCCATCTCGCCCTCCTTGACGAAGCGCTCGGCAACGTTTGCTATCGCGGTCCCTTTTCTCCTGCCGAAGAAGAGCTCTACCCTGTCGGATGGATGCACGTCCAGCTCTTCGGCATCCTCCTTGTTAAGTATTACTATCGGCTTCTCCGCCGCAAGTCCCAGTATCTTGGATTTAAGCTTCATCCTTTCACGACCATTTCTTCAGAGCCTGAGAGAGCTCATCATTATTCTTGGCATGCGCCTTTAAATCGGTTCCCTTCATGACGGCATCCGCTGCCTGTCTTATGGCCATCGCGCCCTTCCTTGTCCCGCCTGGGTGGCCGTGGCATCCCCCGCCGAACTGCGCGATTATGTCCCTTCCCATCTTCTCGACGAGCTCCGGGAGCATTCCCGGGTGGAGGCCGCCGGATGCGACGGGGAACGTCTTCCTCTTGCCATGCCACTCGCATTTCAGCGCGTCCTCGAGCATCAGGGCCGAATCCTCCTGCACCATCTTCCCGACGGACGCCGTCCCTATGTGCAGCTGGTCCATGCCGAGCAGCCTCGATATCCTGGAGACCACGAGCATGGATATGCCGTGCCTGGGGTTCCTGTCGAATGCGGCGTGCCCCGCCCTGTGCGCGTGTATGACCATCTTCAGGTCGCGGTTCCTCTCACGGACCGTCTGGAGCGCCGACCAGCCGAGCGTCACGATGTCTACCATTATGTACTCACCGCCGTGATCCTTCACGACCTCCGCCCTCCTGAGCATCTCGTTGGTCTCGGCCGTGATGTTTGGCATGTATATCTTCTTCTCCCCGGTTTCCTTCTCGGCCCTGTCGCGGAGCTTAAGCGTTTCCCTTATCCTCTTCTCGAAGCCGTTGAATTTCATGCTCGACAGGTTCTCGTCGTCCTTGACTATGTCGAGCCCGCCGGCCCACGCATCGTATGCGACCTTTGCGTGCTCCTTCTCGTCGAGGCCTATCTTCGGCTTGACTATGGTGCCGAGGAGCGGCCGCTCTTTCACCTTGAGGAGCCTTCTTATCCCGTCTATTCCGTACACCGGTCCCGGAAACGAGCCCACCAGGTTCTTAGTGAAGCGTATGTCGTTGAGCCTGATGTTCGCGACGGGCTTCATGCCGAATATGTTGCCGCCTACGGAACTCATTATCTGGGGCATGTTGCCATTCTCGAAGAGCACGTCGGGATATGCTATCCTCACGTTGTTGCCCTTCACGCTGAAGACCTTGGCGGCCATCTTCATTATCCCTGGCTTCATTGTCGAGACGGTCGTCCAGGTCCCTATGCTTGATTCCGCGGCCACGTGCTCTGCCGCCTGCCTCACGCTCAGCCCTTCACCGGGCTCGATGTAGAAATCGCATATGAGGTCGCTTTCCGAGGGCTTGTAGCCGAGCTGTATGTATCCCATCAGAACACCAATATACTAATATCGCGCCTTTCAAATAAAAGCTAGTGCTGCGGAATCCAATTTAAGGAGCAATCCCATCAGATAAATTATGAAAAGGAAGGTCTTCCTGCAGAGCAACGGCAAGCGGCTATGTGCGGTCATCTCACTCCCGTCCGCGGATAAGGCATTGCCGGTAATAGTCTTTGCGCACGGCTTTGCTTCCAGCAAGGAATCCAAAACGCAGGCAAGGCTCGAAAGGATGCTCAATGAAAGGGGAATTGCATCTGTGAGGTTCGATTTCTTTGCCCGCGGGGAGAGCGATGGCTCCCCGGAAGAAATAACGATATCAAAGGCCGTCAACAACATAAACGATGTCATAAGCTACCTGAGAGGCATGGGATACGCAAGAATAGGGCTTTGCGGGTTCAGCTTCGGCGGTCTTGCCAGTCTGATAGCCGCATCCGGGAACGATGGCCTGTTCATGCTTGCCCTGAAATCTCCCGTTTCGGATTACGTGGCGATAATGGACAGCTGCCACGACATCTCCATGTGGAGGAGAAATGGCTATGTCGACCATTTAGGTAAGAGCGGAGCCGAAACAAGACTGAAATATTCATTCTACGAGGATGCCAGAAAGAACATCGCTTATGACGCAGCGGGAAAGATTGAAATCCCGGTCCTCATCGTGCACGGGGATGCCGACGATACCGTTCCGCTGGAGCAGAGCGTCAGGCTGTCGGAGATTATAAGAAACTGCGAGCTGGTCGTTATCCATGGAGCCGACCACCAGTATACAGCGCCGGAGCATTTCGATAAGATGGTCAACGTGATTTACGATTTCATAACTGCGCATTCCTGACCCAATCAGCCGAGCCAGGGATATGCCTTCCTGACTTCCTGGACGAAAACCGGCGGCGGGAAGTCGCCGAGTTCGGATATTATGGCTGTCACGAGCTTTGGGTCGACGCGCTCGAAGGCGAGGTTCATTATCTCGACGCCCTTTGGCGCATCCTTCCACACTTCCCTGGAATCCCTCCTCTCTATGGGCTCCCTCCTTCCGAAGACCGTCATGGGGTCGTACTTCCACGAGTCCGTGCAGCAGAACGTCTCGGTGTCGTATTTCCCTGCGACCTCTGCGAACATCTCCGTCCCTATCTTGTTGACGACCTTCCCCTCGCTTGTTATGGCGTCCGCCCCGAAGAGGAATATGTCGCTGTCGCGGAGCGCCATCCTGGCCCCCGAGTCCACCCACATCGTGACCGGTATGCCGATGGATGCCATCTCTTTTGCGGTCTTCCTTCCCTGGAAGAGCGGCCTCGTCTCGGTGCAGAACACTGAGAATTTCCTTCCCTCTTCCTTGGCCTTCTTCATTATGCCCACGACGGCGGAAGAGTGGCAGTGCGTGAAGACAGTCATGCCGTCGTCTATCTTCTGCGCGCCGCAGGAGAACAGCTTCTCCTTCGACGCGGTGAAGTGCTCGACTGCGAGAGGCCCGTATCTCTTCGGGTCTTTCATGACGTAGCTTACGGCGTTCCTGAGGCAGGGCTCGGTCGCGCGAAGCGACACAAGCCTCTCGACGGCCTTCTTGTCGGACCTTATCATGAGCGCCTCGACCGCGGCCTTCGCGACGTTCTCGGCTCCCTGTATCTTCACGGTCTCTATGTCCCTGCATATCCTTTCGAACTTGTCCATATAATTAAATTTAAAACTCTCTATTATATAGATACATTCACAAAACCGCGGAGATGGCCGAATGGCTCAGGCGATCGGCTGCAGACGGTGTTGTTAAGCTTCCATTGAGGAGCTGATGACCGATGGACACCGGTTCAAGGGGGTTCGATTCCCCCTCTCCGCTTCCCTTCTACATGAGCCCTTCCTCACGGAAGCTCACGTAGGTGCTGCGTCCTATGACCATGTGATCGAGCAGCTCTATCCCGAGCATCTGCGCGGCGTCCGAGATTAGCCCGGTGGTCTTTATGTCCTCCTTGCTGGGGCTGGGGTCGCCGGACGGGTGGTTGTGTATGAGTATGAGAGCGGCGGCTGACTCCCTTATGGCCGGGCCGAAGACCTCCCTCGGGTGCACGCTGTTGGAATTGAGACCCCCGACGGAGATTATTTCATCCTTTATGACGCGCTTCTTGCAATCCAGATAGAGACCCCTGAAGAACTCCTTGCGCAGCCTCCCCATCCTGGGCATGAACAGCTTTGCGACGTCCTCCGGCCCGTCTATCCGCCGAAGGCCCGGCGCCTTCCCGGTGGCGAGCCTCTTTCCGAGCTCGATGGAAGCAAGTATGGAGCACGCCTTCGCATCGCTTATTCCATGGATGGACTTCAACTGCCTGGGCCCTGCGTCGGAAAGCCCCTCGAAGCCGTAAGACGACAGTATCCTTGCAGACAGGTTCATGACGCTCTCGTCCTTCGTCCCGGAGCCGATGAGTATGCACAGAAGCTCCGTGTTGCTGAGGGACTCTGGCCCATGGGAAATCAGCCTCTCCCTCGGCCTCTCGTGTGCCGGGAGGTCCTTCATCTTCACGGCATAGCTTCCGCTGTTTCCTTTCATGGTAATCCAAGAACTGCCTAGTCCCTCACGCCTTCCGGGAGCACCCTGAAGACGGCCTCGCCCTCTGGAAGCGACGGCGAGTCTATGAGCCTTCCTATCCTCTTCTCGGCCTTGGACTTTCTGAGGTATACCCTGAACGTGGCCTGGTGGCCTATTATGTGGCCGCCTATCGGCGCCGTCGGGTCGCCGAAGAGTATGTCGGGCCTGGACATGACCTGGTTGGTTATGTATATCGCCGCGTTGTAGACGTCGGCCATCCTCTGCAGCTGGTGCATGTGCCTGTTGAGCTTCTGCTGCCTGTCGGCGAGCGTCCCCCTTCCGGTGTAGTCGGACCTGAAGGCGGACGTTATCGAGTCCACTACTATGAGCTTGACGTTGTCCTTCTTGAGTATCTCCTCGGACTTCTCGGCGAGTATGACCTGATGGTCGCTGTTGTAGGCCTTGGCGACGTAGATGTTTCCTAGGGCCTTCTGGGGGTCAATTCCTGCTCCCTGAGCCATCTGCTGCACCCTCTCGGGCCTGAACGTCCCCTCGGTGTCTATGAATATGGCCTTCGCCCCGAGACCTCCCTTGTCCTTGGGAAGCTGCACGTTTACTGCGAGCTGCAGGCCTATCTGGGACTTGCCGGACCCGAACGCCCCGTGCATCTCCGTTATGGCCTGGGTCTCTATCCCTCCCCCGAGCATGTCGTCGAGTGCCTTGGAGCCGGTCGTTATCCTTCCCAGTTGCTGCCTCTTCTTGAGGACCTCGGTTGCGGGCTCGAAGCCCATCTTGAGCATCTTCCTGGCCTCGGCTATTATCTTCTCCGCCGTGTCGCCGCCTATTCCCGCGGCCGCCGAGAGCACCCCGGACGATGACGCTGCTATGCTCATGACGTCCGTGAACCCGGCTTCCCTGAGCTTCTCCGCGGTCTTCTCGCCGATGCCCGGTATGTTTTCTATCGTGTCTTCTGCCATGTCAGACCAACCTGTGCTTTATTGAAACTGGAAATTTATAAATTCCACGAGCACCCTCTGGCCCCTCTTCATGCGAAACCTAGTGCGTTCCATGAATATCTTGATTTCGGGACCAAATATAAACCTCACGGGAGGGTAGCTTTCCGCTATTCCGCTAGAATTCCAGACTTCGTGCCAGGACGCATTACATATTTGACCCGGTCAAGAGTCAGCCGCCGAGCTCCGAGAGCATCCTCGCAGCTTCCTCTTTCACGTTAACTTCGGTGACGCTGTTTGCGAGTATCTCGGGCTCCTTGCTGAAGTCGTTCATCTTCACTCTTCCCTCGACGACAAGCTCCTTTCCTATCGCCGGGAAGCCTTCCCAGAAGCTGTCAAGTCCCTTTCCCATGAACTCGTCCTTGACGTCGTTTGCGCCCCTGCCGAAAATCTTCTCCGCCTGGTCCCTGAAGAAGACGACCCGCATGTTTCCAGTCCCGTCGTCCAGAACGCCGGTGAGGAGGAGATTGTACACCGGGGTGACCGTCCCGTGCTCCTTGCACGTGAACGAGCTGCCGCTCTCCGTCGCTCTGGACCCGCACTGAGGGCAGACCTCGAAGTACGGCTTCTTCCTGTATACCTGCATGAGCATTCCCCTGATTATGACGTTCATCCCAGGCGACGCCTTGGCTATGCTGGACCTCACGGCATCCTGCTGGGCGCCGCCGCCGGTCCCGGATGGCGCCTGCCCCGGCTCGCCGCTCTCGAGCTTCTTTATCCTTCCCCTTCTGCCCAGCCGAAGCTCCGCGCCGTCCCTGTAGCTGTCGTTCTTGGACCACGCGCCGGTGACCTCGACGAGGTCCCCTTCGGAAAGCTCCTCGGTCTTTATGAGCGCCGCCTCGTCGTTCCAGAGGGGAAGCCTTATAGTGCCGCTGTCGTCGCCGAGCACCACGCCCGCGACGATTCCCTTCTTCCCGTTCTTCTCGAATTCCTTGGGCTCGAAGACGCTGGACACCCTGGCCTTTATGTCGACGTTCCTCATCTCGGGGAGGATGTTCGCAATCTTCAGGTCCCTCCTAGTGTCCTTTATCAGTTCTACTCCTAGTTCACGGCCCACTATGTACGCCGCGCCCTCCTCCGACACAAGGTCGGAGAGCTCAGTCTGCTTGTCCTTTATGAGCGTCTTCACCTCTTCCTCGGCCTTTCCGCTCTCGCCTGAGATCTTCCCCACGAGCTCGTCCAAAGAAAGCATGACTAAAATCATGGACCTGAGATTTAAAGCTTTAACTGAGCTTCCCAAGCTTAATAAGAAACGAAGCCAATATTCAAGGGAATAAGCATGCAGTCCGTCTACGAATCGCTCGCCAAGGCATCCTTCGGCTGGCTTGTGGAGAAGAACATAAAGGACTTCGAGCCCCTGAGCCAGCACCTGAGAGGCGCAAGGATAAACATACTTCTCAAGACTTGGGTGTGCATAATCTTCTTCACTTCCATGCTAGTCTATTTCATATCCCTCGCGGCCGTCATAGCCGTAGGCCTCTTCGTCGAGATATTCTACCTATACTACTACATCATGATAGCGTTCATACCCGTCCTTGCCGCTTCCTTCGCCTTCCTCGGGTTCTACCTCTATCCAATACAGAAGGCATCGAGCAGGGCGAATTCCATAGACAACAACCTCCCGTTTGCCATAACCCACATGGCCGCGACTGCTTCCTCCGGCATACCTCCGGAGTTCATGTTCGGCCTCATCGCGGGGTTCAAGGAGTACGGCGAGATATCAAAGGAGGCCGGCATGATTGTTAGGAACATCAGGACGTTCGGCTCCTCCAGCGTAGCCGCCATGAAGACCGTTGCCTCCCAGACGCCGTCCAAGCAGCTCAAGGAGGTGCTGCTCGGCATAAGCTCTACCATAGAGACGGGGGGCAACCTGACAGCCTACCTCAAGGAGATGTCTGACAAGGCGCTCTTTGAGTACAGGGTGAAGAGGGAGAAGTACCTCAAGACGCTTTCCACCTATGCCGACATATACACGGCGCTCCTTGTGGCAGCTCCGCTGTTCCTCCTTTCCACGATGGCCACCATGAGCATAATAGGCGGCGATGTCCTCGGGGGGCTCTCCTCGTCGCAGGTCGTGACCCTGATGACGTGGGCCGTCCTCCCACTGATGAACATATCCTTCCTGGCGTTCATACACGTGACCTATCCGGGTGTCTAGATGGAGATAAGGAAGTACCTGATAGAGATAGTGAGCATAGTCGCAGGCATGGGAATAATAATCGCAAACAGCATCCTCTTCCCGCTTTTCATTCCCGAGGAACTGTACCTCCTTCTCCAGCCTCTGTTCAACATGGCCGGCGCGCTGATAGCAATCGTCCCCCCGGTAATGGTATTCTACAACAGGTACATGCAGAACAAAGAGGTGGAGAGCGAATTCACCATATTCATATCAGACTTCACCGAGGCGATAGACTCCGGCATGACGCTTCCCATGGCCCTCAAGTATTGTTCCGGGAAGGATTACGGCATACTCACGCAGCGCATAAAGTCCATATCCTCCCAGGTGGACTGGGGTGTGCCCTTCAGGGAGGCGCTCAGGCTCTTCTCCGGGAACGTCGAGTCGCTCCCCGTCAAGAGGGCAATCACTACCATAATAGAGACCTACAAGGTGGGAGGCAAGATCTCCGACACCCTGAAGGCTGTGGGGGAGAGCCTCATGGAGATAAACAAGATAAAGGCCGAGAGGTCCGTGTCGGTGCAGTCACAGATACTCACGTCATACCTCATATTCTTCGTCTTCATATTCATCCTCGTCATACTCCAGAGCTTCCTCATCCCGGCGCTCACTCCGAACACGAACGTGGTAGGCATGACGAGCATGAGCGGGGGAGCCATGCCCGAGATGTTCCCTCCCGAGCTCTTCATAAACTTCATCCTCGTTCAGGGCTTCTTCGCAGGGCTCGCCACGGGGAAGATGGCCGAAGGCTCCATAATCGCCGGATTCAAGCACTCCATAGTGCTCATAGTCATAGGATACAGCATATTCTCAGTGGCCTCGCAGCTGCAGATAAGCTTCTTCTAGTCCTCTTGCAGCTGGTAATATTTAAGTCGCGGGACAGATATTCTATAACATGGCAAGGAAGGGTATATCCCCCGTCGTGGCCGTAGTGATTCTCATAGGAATCGCCGTCATGGCTGGGGGCCTCCTTTCCTCGTGGGTGAGCTCTTTCATGTCAGACAGCGCAAAGCAGGACACGTGCCCGATAACGACCATGTACACCATTTCAGAAGCCACGTACAACTCCACGAGCGGGGGGCTTATGGTAAAGGTCAAGAACGCGGGAAACGACCAGATATACAACTTCACGTTCGAGGCTGACAACGGGACCGAGATAGTGCTGGTGCCTGCCGGCTACCCTGCGGCGGATTTCGTGCTCGGCGGGGGCAGGACGCAGTACGTGAGCGGCAACGCCAGCCTCTACAACATAACTGCCGTCCAGACGGTCACCATCCTGACGGGGTCCTGCCCGTCGTATTCGCCGTCGCCGGTAAAAGTCGCTGATATTTAAGGAGCATCCTGCAAATAATTTAAAAGGACCTTGGGACAATAATTAAAAAGGGCGGACAAATGAGAAAAAACTCAAAGGGTATATCACCTCTTGTCGCGGTAATAATGCTCATAGCCTTCACGATGATAGTCGCGGGAATTCTGGCTGGATGGGCGACACGTTTCGCTACTGAGCAGAGGACGATGCTTGAGAAGTGCGTGAGGGCGAACATCGTCATAAAGAAGGCAATCTACGACGACGTCAACGGCAACATAAGCATAATGCTCTACAACGCGGGCACCGTGCCTCTCAAGGACTTTCAGGTCCAGGTGACGTATGACGAGAACGGCCCGCCGCTCCCGGAGACGTGGAACATAGAGAGCACGCTCGCCGCCAACTCTTTTGAGACATTCAGCCACAGCCTAAATGACACCAACGTCGACTTCGTGGAGATAAGGTCGATAGAGTGCCAGGGCGCATACGACCTCATAAGAGGCTACGACATAACGTTTTGAGCCCTTTCAGGGGCTCTGGTTTCACCCTGGATGCGCCTGCTGCCGTCCTCAGTCCAGCGTCCTCAGGCCCGTGACGAAGCCCAGGAGCTTCTTTGCCTTCTCCTTGGCCTCGTGCGGGTGTATGTCCTTCTGGACCCAGCCCATGACCGTGTCCGGATCCTTGTAGTAGAGGTAGACGAACTCGGACACGCTGTCGTACTTCGTGACGTCATGGCGCTGCATCCACTCGAGAACGCTCTTCCTGTTGGTGAGCTCGGACATCACCTTCTGGTAGTCTATGCCCTTCTCGTAGGCGATCTTGCGGAGAAGATCGGATTCCGTGACCCTTCCCTCGTACTTGTCGCTCGCCGGGTTCCACGTGAATGTCTTGAGCACCTTCGCCTTCCCGGTGTCGTTGTCTATGGACTGTATCTCCACGACCTCCTTCATCCTCCTGGCCGACTCTCCTCTCTCCTTGGACTTTATCATGACTATCAGGAGATCCAGCGCCTCGACTAGGCTCGGCGAAAGCTCTATGGGTGGCGTCTCAAGCCTCTTTATCACGTCCTCAACGGAGCCTGCGTGTATGGTTCCTATGCTCGGGTGTCCGCTTGACATACCCTGGAACATGACGTAGGCTTCCTTGCCCCTGACCTCGCCAACTATCACGTAGTCCGGGTTCTGCCTGAACGACTCCTTGAGGAGCTCGAAGAGCGTGACCTCGCCATACTTGTTCCCCTCGGCGTCGGGAACGCCGAAGCCGCTCCTGGAGACCGCCGGTATCCAGTTGTCGTGCGGGAGGTTCAGCTCCCTCGTGTCCTCTATCGACACTATCTTCGCCTGCGGGGGTATGAAGAGAGTTATTGCGTTTATGAAGCTCGTCTTTCCGGTACTGACGCCTCCGCACGCTATTATGGACACCCCGGACTGCACCACGAGCCAGAGGTATGCCAGGACGTCAGACGACACCGTGCCGAGGTTCATCATCTCGACAGGGGAGAGTGGGTACTTCCTGAATCTCCTTATAGAGAACGTCGGCCCTCTTGTCGTCACGTCCTTAGCGAGAGACGCCTGCACCCTGGAGCCGTCGGGGAGCGACCCGTCAAGCAGTGGCCTCGCGTACGATATGTATCTTCCGCACCTCTCAGAGAGCTTTACAACGAAATTGTTCAGGTAGTCGCTGTCTTTGTATATGACGTTGCTCTCGATTGTCCCGAACTTCTTGTGCACTATGTAGAGCGGGCTGTTCACGCCGTCGCATCCTATGTCCTCTATGTAGGGGTCGTGCATGAGCGGTTCTATCTCGTTGAGCCCCACGAAATCCCTGAATATGTAGTACATCATCTTGACGTACTGGGACTTGTCCGGGTGCATGTTCTCGTCGGAGAGCACCTTCCTGACCTTGTCCTCCAGGTACCCCATGGCGTTGCCCTTCTCGTTGAGCGCGGAGAGCTCGATGTCTATTAGCTCTGTGAGGTCCTTCTTGACCTTCTCGAGTATCTCCTTCTCGGCCTTCGTGAGCTTGGGCTCGGTGACGAAGTACTTCAGGACCTTGTCCTCGGGGACCCACCTGAGGTTGGCCGAAGCCAGGGGCTCAAGGAGCGGGTACGTCACGTTGAGCTTCTTTATGTCCTTTGCGGCGGGAAGCTCTATGAGATATGTCGGCTCCTTTAAGGAGAATTTTGGATAAGCAGTTGAACCTTCTTTCTTGAACAGTCCTTTCAAGGCATTGAAGGATTTCATGTAATGCCTACCTTTTCTTCTTTCTGACGATGTGCCTGTGCCTCGCGCATCCCGGGCACGCGTACATCTTGCTGCTCATGAGCGAGATGCCGCCCCTCTTCCCGTGGGTGCCGCCGAGCTCTTCCTTGAGGAGCGGGTCGGTTATCCTGAATCCGCGCACGACTGAGAACGTCTTGTACTTGGGGACCTTCCTTCCGCAGAAGGTGCAGGTCACCACTGATTCCTTTCCCCTTTCCTTTCCGTGCTTCCATCCTCTCGAGTATCCCTTGTTCACTGGCATTTTTCCACCTCTATATTTGTTGAATTTCAGTTATTAAAAGTGCATATAATATATATCTTTCGCCGCATGGGGCGGTATTATCCCTTTATGACCCCGAGAGGCTCCATCCTTGCGACCTTTGTGCTGACGCCCGCGCCGTGGACGGAATCCACCACAGCCTCCACGTCCTTGTATGCGAGCGGCGCCTCCTCGGCGAGGCTCTTCGGCGTCGGGCTCATGGACTCTATGCCTTTCCTGGAGAGCTCCTCCTTTATCTTTCCGCCCCAGAACATCTTTATCGCGGCGTGCCTGCTCATGGCCCTTCCTGCACCGTGGGCGGACGAGCCGAACGTCTTCTCTAGAGCCGTCTCCGTCCCCTTGAGGAGATATGAGCTGGTGCCCATGGTCCCCGCGATTATCACTGGCTTCTCCGGGTATGCCCTCGTGGCGCCCTTCCTGTGAACGTACAGCTTCCTCGTCTTGCCCTCTATCTTGAACTCCTCCAGCTTGACTATGTTGTGCGCGATGGCGTAGAGCGTTCCCATGCCCATGTCCTCCCACGACCTGCCGAACACCTTCTCGAACACCTCGCGTATCCACTTGGTCATGACGGCCCTGTTGGTGAACGAGTAGTTGACCGCGCACTTCATCGCAGAGAAGAACTCCTGCCCCTCCTGCGACTGTGCCGGTGCGCATGCCAGCTGCTTGTCGGGAAGCCATATATTGTACTTCTCCACCGCCTGCTCCTGTATCCTCAGGTAGTCCGACGCTATCTGGTGACCCAGGCCCCTCGAGCCGCAGTGCAGCATTATCATGACCTGCTCCGTGTCGGTGATGCCCCATTTCCTAGCGGTTTCCTCGTCCAGTATGTCCGTGACCCGCTGTATCTCTAGGAAGTGGTTCCCTGCGCCTAGCGTCCCGAGCTGCGGCGCACCTCTCTTCTTGGCGAGGTCGGAGACCTTCGACGGGTCGGCGCCGTCCATCCTGCCTCCTTCCTCCGTGGCAGTCTTGTCGTCCTTGGTTATGTATCCGTTCTCGACGGCCCAGTCGACTCCCATGGTCATGACATCGTCGAGCTCGTCCCTGGAGAGCTTAAGCTTGCCTCCCGCGCCGACGCCGACCGGCACGGCCTTGAACAGCCCGGCAACGAGCTCCTTCTGGTGCTTGTTGACGTCGTCTGCCGTCAGGTTGGTCCTTATGAGGTTTATGCCGCAGTTTATGTCGAATCCGCAGAGGCCCGCGGATATTACCCCATCCTGTGCGTCGAATGCCGACACTGCGCCCATCGGCAGGCCGTATCCCCAGTGCATGTCAGGAAGGCCCACCACCGGGCGGATCACTCCCGGGAGGCACGCTACGTTAGTGAGCTGCTCCACGGCCGCGTCCTCTATCGCGCCCATTATCTTCTCGTTTGCGATTATCCTTGCGTCTACACGCATCTCTTTCCTGGCGGACTTGGGAAGCGTCCATTCGAATTCCCCGGCCTTCTGCAGCTTCTCCTTCATGCCATCACCGATAAGATAAACTATTTCCCCGCTCTATATAAAAGCATCCGGCAGGCCGCGGCGTCATATGTCGAGGCTCACGGTGGCTTTGTAGCCGAACTGTGTCGCCTCCAGCGCGAACTTATAGTAAGTCACGGCCTTGACGACCGTCTCACCCTTCTCCGGCCTCATGGGCTCGCCGTAGATCCTGGCCGTGAGACCATTGTCTCCTATCTCGATTATCTCGAACTTTGAGAAGAACATTCCTTCCGTGTCCACGAGCGCTATGAGTTCCTGCAGCCAGTTGATGAGGAGGTCCTCCGGGCCGTTGCCGGACACCTCGACTTTCACGATCTTCCTCTGGGCGACGTCCTTTACCCTGCATATGACGCTGAACATGGCCTCTGCCGAATTCTCGAAGACTTCCTTCACGTCTCGCCCGTATGCCTCGAACATCACGTCGGATGTCAGGTCGTCAACGAACTTGTACTTCTCCATCTTCACACCTTCACGCGCATGCACTATGATTACTGATTAGCTTGTCATTTATTTAAACGGGAATGCAATTAATTATATCTGGTGATATGGACAGGATAAAGACGGGCGTTCCGGGTCTCGACGAGATAATGAGCGGCGGCATACCGCAGGGCCAGACGGTCCTTCTGTCCGGCACTGCAGGGACCGGGAAGACCATACTGGCCTCGGAGTTCATATACATGGGCGCCAAGAAGTACAAGGAGCCCGGCGTTTACCTCTCGTTCGAGGAGGCTCCGGAGTCCATAAAGAAGAACTCACTCAATTTCGGCTGGGACTTCTCCCCGCTTGAGAAGGACGGCATCTTCTCGTTCGTGAAGTACGACCCCTACCATGTCGACGACATAGTCAACCATCTCGAGGGCCGGATAAGGGAGATATCGGCCAAGAGGGTTGTTGTGGATTCGGTGTCCGCGCTCAGCTTCTACCTCCGGGAGGACGCCAACTTCAGGAGGATGCTGTTCAACCTCTCAAACGTCCTTGAGAAGCTCGACTGCACGAGCATACTGATATCAGAGATACTTCCGGGCTCCACGGGCCTCTCGAGGCACGGCCTTGCAGAGTTCGTGGCGGACGCCGCGGTAGTGCTTTACTACAACAGGGTCGACGCGTCCTTCTCCAGGGCTATACAGGTCTGGAAGATGAGGGGAAGCTCCCACTCTGAGAGGCTGCATCCGTACAAGATAACCGAGAGCGGCATAACGGTCTATCCGAAAGAGGAAGCCTTCATAGACGCCAAGCACTGAACGGGCCGGCTGTGCTGATTTTTAAGCCATCACACAAAGAATGAAGCAGGTGTCTCTCTGGGAAGGGCTGCTATAGTTGGCATAGACCCGGGAGTGAGCACTGCTGTTGCTATACTGGACCTCAGCGGCGGCATAGTAGGGCTGAGGAGCGGCAGGGGCTTCTCGTTCGGGCAGATAATCAAATTCGTTTCCGGTAGCTGTACCCCTGTGATGGTGGCCTCCGATGTCTCTCCACCGGGAAAGCTCCTCGCGAGGGTCGCGGCTGCATTCTCAGTCGGCGTCTTCCGGCCTAAGGAGAACGTGTCGAAGAGTGCCAAGTCCAGGCTGGTCGAGCACTTCGACCTCTCGGAGAGGGAGCGGCACAAGAAGGACGCCCTCGCCGCGGCCGTCAGCGCGTACGAGTCCAACAGGGCCTTCATAGCGAGGATTGAGAGGAAGGTAAGGGAGTCGGGCATGTCCGGCACGGTCGAGGTCGATGACGTCGCCAGGATGATATTCTCCGGCGAGTCGAACAATATAGATTCTGCAATCAGGAGTCTTTCCGGCGGAAAATAGTAAAGGTCGCCGGCTTCAGATTATGTCGCCTTCGCTGACTATTATGAAGTCACCGACGGACTTGACCGCCGAGAACGGGACGAGTATCCTGTTCTTCTCGTCCTGCCTGAGGTTGAGGTCCGATATGTGCGTGGTGGGTTCTACCAGGACGAGGTTTATGAGCTCGCCGGACTCTATGATGTAATCGATGTCTCCGACGACCCCGAACTTCTTCCCGCTCTCCTCAGAAATGAGAATCTTCCCGACGAGGTCCTTGCTTTTTATCCTTTCTTCCATGTTACACCTTCAAAATGGATATGCTTATTATAACGGGAAACTATTTAAAAATTTATGCTTGGACGAACATAGTCTGGAGCTTAGGGTCTATCTTGTACCTGTAGCTCTTCCCTTTCCTGCTCCTAACGACCATCTTGTCCTTCATGAGCCTCCTGAGTATGTTGTTCACGGACCTCACGGCGTTGCCGTGGTCGTTGTAGTCCTCAGAGTCAAGCTGCTTGACTATCTGCGCCGGCGTCATCTCGCCACCCTTCGAGAGTATCTCGAGTATACCCTTCTGCCTGTAGGGTAGCTCCTCAAGGCTCTCCATGGACTCCCTCTTCTCCTCCTGCGGCGACGGCATGTCCTGGAGGAACTCCGTGTCTATGGTGCTCATGCTCTTCTCCACGGCGTTCTTCACGAGGTTGTTGCATGTCCTGAGCACCTCCCTCGGGAACCCGCTGGTCTTCTCGTAGACGAAGTGTATGCTGTTGGATGTGAACGGCTTCACGTCCTCTCCGCCCATCCACTCTATCCTCTTCTTTATCAGCTCCCTGGTCTCTGCGGAAGTGAGGTTCGTCAGCTCAAGCCTGTTCTCTATCCTCCTCCTGAACGTCTCAAGCTCCTCCATGAGCCTCTTCTCGAATACCGGGAGACCTGCGAGGACGAGCGAGAGGTTGTCTACCTGGTCTGTGAGAGTTCTCAGCCACTCTAGGGATTCCCTAGTGGACTCGTGGCACTCATCCACCAGGAGCAGCAGCCTCTTGCCACCAGACCTCTTGTTTATCCACTCTCCGACTTCGTATATCGTTATATTGTCCGCCTTGGGCCTCGAGAACAGCCTCCGGAAGAATCCGGGCTTCACTATCTCCGTGAATATCTTCTTCCACCCTTCAGGGTCGTTGGGCGGCTTGGGTACGTAGAACACCCTCCCGTAGCCGTTTATCTTGGTTATCAGGTTCTTCATCATCGTTGTCTTCCCTGATCCCGTGGGGCCAAGTATGAGCGAGAACTTGCAGCCGCTTGATATGTTGTCTATAAGCGAGTTCATCTCGTTTTCGTATCCTACGAACAGGTCTGGGAGTATCTTGAACACGAACGGGTTGCCCTCCCAGCCAAACAACTTCATGTATCGTTCACTCGAGTTTTCAATCTGGTTCATAGTTTCACATATTTATCGGTAGGTTTTAAAAGTCTTTTCTTACCTATCTCAATAATGGACGACACTCACGTGAAGACGCTCTCCGTAACCGGTTCCATTGCCAGCGTGGTCGCCCTGTACCTCTTTGTGGGCATGGTCTTCCCGGAAGGCATGAACATATGCTCGATAGATGCCGGTTCTCTTGGAAGCGTTGTGACGGTTGAGGGGAGTGTTTCTGAAGTCCTTCACACGAATGGTAACGTCTTCTTCACGTTGGCCGATGGCGGGTGTGAAATAAAGGTGGTGCTCTGGAGCGACATAGTCTCGGCGCTCTCCATGAACGGTCTTGACGCCGCAAGCATAGGAGTCAATGACACCATCTCCGTCACGGGTGTGGTGCAGTCTGGATCGGGCAGGCTTCAGCTGGTTCCTGTAAGGCCGTCGGTCTCGCTCACTGGCTGATTCTCAGAAGCCGGAGATCCTGACTGTCTCCAAGGGGAGCGCGCCTCTTCTTGCGTAATCCCCTATCACGGTCCTTATGTCGGGGGAACGCAGCTTCTTCTCAGGCATGGCAAGGAATTCCTCGAAGCTTATCCACTTGGCGTCCATTATCTCGTCCTTGGGGAAGCTAAGTTCTTCGCCGTCGGAAGACGCCTTGAGGACGATTTTGAGTATGCCGTCTCCATTCTTCTTCCTGTGATGGTACACGCCTACGAAGCCCTCCGGCTTCAGTGTGAGTCCCGTCTCTTCCTGGGTCTCGCGGACTGCGCCTGCTATGATGTCCTCACCCTCGTCGAGGTGGCCCATCGGTATGTTCCACTTGCCCCGCTTGGCCGCGTCCGTTCCGCCTTCCCTTACAACGGCGAACCGGTCGTCCCTGATGACCAGGCATCCTGCTATTATTTTTTGCATAAGGATTCAGAAGTATTTGTGCGCGCTCTCGACGAGCTTCACGCACAACTTCACGCAATTTTCGATGTCATTCATGTCCGCGACTTCCACCGGCGTGTGTATGTACCTGGTGGGCACGGTGATGGCCCCTGATGGTATGCCCTCCCTTATGGAAGCGGCAAGGGAAGCGTCTGTCGCGCCTCCGGACATTATGTCGAACTGTATCTTTATCTTGGACTTCTCGGCCGTCTCCTTCACCCACTTCTTCACGCGCGGGTCAACAACGCTCACTGCGTCCTTTATGTCGAGGGACGGGCCCTCGGATATCTTTATCGGCACCTCGTTCTCGTTTATTCCTGGAGTGTCGCCGGCTATGGTCGTGTCGAGCGCCAGCATCGCGTCCGGGTTCACGCTGAACGCGGAGGACCTGACGCCTATCACTCCCAGTTCCTCCCTTATAGTGCCTACGAAGTACACGGTGCCCTTGAACTGCTTCAGCGCCTTCGCCGTCTCTATGAGCGTGAGGCATCCTATCCTGTTGTCGAATCCATGGCCGGTTATCCTCGACCCCACCATTTTCTCAAGTGTCCCGTGGAGCGTTATGAAGTCACCGACGCTGATACCGGCCTTCTTCACGTCATCTTCACGCTTTGCACCGACGTCTATGAACAGGTCCTTTATCCTAACGGTCTTCTTCTGCTCGTCCGCTTCGAGGAGATGCACGGGCTTCATTCCGATGACTCCGAGCACGGGGCCTTTGGACCCGTGTATTAGCACTTTCTCCGTCGGCAGTATCCTCTCGTCCCAGCCCCCCAGTTTGTCGAAGACTATGTAGCCTTCCTTGGTGACGTGCTTGACGATAAGGCCTATCTCGTCCATGTGGGACGCGAGCATTATCCTCGGGGAGCCCTTGCCCTTCCTGGCTATGAGGTTCCCCACCTTGTCGACCTTTACCTCGTCGACGTACTTCTTCATCTCCTTTATCATCAATTCCCTGACATTTTCCTCGTATCCGCTTATTGAATAGGCATCGACGAGCTTCTTAAGCAGTTCGAACATCTTAACACCTCTTGCTGTTTGTATATTTTATTCTCACAGCCTTATTAACTTTGATTTCGTCAGGACCTCGCAGCCATGTTTCGTGACAATTACGTCGTTTTCAATTCTGGTTCCTCCGTGCCTTGTGTCGTAGGCCCCCGGCTCGACTGCAAGCACCATTCCCGTGGCCAGCCTGATTCCCCCTGTGTCCGAAAGGCCCGGATGCTCGTGTATGTCAAGGCCTATCCCGTGACCCAGCGAGTGCTTGATTTCCATGTCCAGGGACTTTATGGCCTTCTCGTATGCAGCGTGCATCTCCGAGACCTCCGCGCCGTCCCTGATGATGCCCGAGACCTCTTCCCATGTGCCGGTAACGCGTCTCACCATGGTCTCCTGCTTCTCCGACAGGTGCCCCCGGCAGAACGGGACGGTGACGTCGCTCCTGTAGCCTTTGTACGTCGCCCCGAAGTCGACTATGCCGAGCCCGTTTCCTATCTTGCCCATGGATGCCCCAGGGCATGGGTGTATGAACGCGCTTCTCAGTCCGCTTGTGACGATTGTCTCGAAGGCGGGCTCTTCGGAGCCCATCTTCTTCAGCTCCATCTCGAGCTCGGCCGCGACGGCGGCCTCAGTCGCTGCGTGTGGGAGTATGTCTTCGAGGAGCCTTACGCCCCTGTCCGCGATGCGGGCGCTCTCCCTTGCAGCCTCCAGCTCCCTAGGTTCCTTGACAGCCCTCTGCGCCGACATGAGCTTTCCTATGTCGGTGGTCCTTGCGCGCGAGAGCCCCAGTGACTGTGCGACCGCGACCGTGAGACTGCTCCTCACGACCCCTATCTTCCGAAAGCCCGTGCAGCTCTCGATGACTGTCTTCGAAAAGCCCTTCTCCCTGTCTATCCTGACTACCTCGTCGGCTTCGGCCTCTTCGGCCGCCCTGTCGTAGTCGAGTGCTGTGGTCATGAGCTTCGTGCCGCTCTCGGTCAGGATGAGGGCTGCGCTCGACAGCCCCCCGATGCCTGTAAGATACTGGAGGTTAGAATCGGTGAGGGCCTCGCCGCTGACGAAGAGCGCGGCATCGAGTCCCATGCGTGAGAGCTCGGCCGCTATCCCCTCAACCTTCCTCCTGCCTATCAGCCTCATGGGCGCTCATTCCAGGTCTTTCTTGCAGAGTATGGCGACGGGCGAGCGTATGTCCTCCTTCTCCATGCCTATGAGGTACTTGACGCCCTTGTCCGCTGCCACGCCGTTGAGATTCTGGTCCACTTTCCCGTCGAATATTATGGTGTTTGGGTTGTCTATGGTCCTCAGCGTGTTCATGAGCTCGGTCACGGGGACCTTGCCCAGGAGCTGCTCCTTGGAGTCGTATATGCATGCGGCCCTCGTCCCCACTAGGTCGGACAGTATCTTCTTGTAAGTCTCTTTCTGTTCGGTCCTTAGCCTGGGTGTCCTTGGAGGAGGTCCCCTAAGCATGGGCTTTTCCGGCCTCATCTGCGGCCTCTCGTTACCGCGGCGCTTCCTGTCCCTATCCCTGTCGTCGGGTTTCGGACCCCTTCTGGGACTGGATCCCCTCTTTCCGGGCTTCCACTGTCCCGACGGGGTCTTCTCCCTGAGCGCCTTGAATATCTCCTTCTTGGTGAGCTCTTCCACCTCCTTGCCCTCCGGGGCGAAGGCGATGAAGTCTATGTCCGCCGTCTCGAGGAGTCCCTTGAGGTTGAGCTGCCCACCCCTGTCGCCGTCCATGAAGGCTATGGTCTCCTTCTCCTTGGATATGAACTTGACGGCCTCGGGGACGCTTGCGCCCTCTATAGCTATCGTGTTCCTTATGCCGTGTCTGAGGAGGTTTATGATGTCAGCCCTTCCCTCGACTATTATGAGCTCCTCCGAGTCGAGCATGTTGGGTCCGCAGGGGAGCCCGTGGTACGACGTTATCTCGTGCGCCCTCACGGCCTCCTTTATCTCCTCCGAGAGGTTGTCGGCGTCCGGGACGCCGCTCTCGACCAGTCCCTTGAGTATCTCCTTTGCCTTGTCGACCACGTATTTCCTCTTGTCGGAGCGCGTGTCCTCCACGCTCCTGACCTGTATCTTTGCGTTGCAGGGGCCGACCCTCTCTATCGTCTCAAGCGTTGCCGCTATGAGTGCGGTCTCCGCCGAATCGAGTGAGCTCGGTATTATTATCTCCCCCTCGGACTCGCCGTTCCTGGACTTTACGTTGACCTCCACCCTTCCTATCCTTCCAGTTTCCTGGAGGTCCCTGAGATTGAGCTCGGAGCCGAGCAGTCCCTCGGTCTGGCCGAAGACTGCGCCTATCACGTCAGGCTTCTCGACCACTCCCTTTGCCTTCATCTCTGCCTTTATGACGTATTTTATTGACGTTGGAGCCAATTTCGCCATGAATATCACCTTCCTTGAATCCTTCTATGCAGTCCTTGCCGAATTGCATGAACCGCTTCCTTATCCTCGTGTTGACGGGGACGTTTTGCGCCTTGAGCAGGCGTTCCAGCCTCGCAGCAAGCTCTTTTCCTTCAGAATCAAAATCAGTAAGTATTACTGCTTCTTCCCTCTTGTTGTTTTCCGGTGTCGATTGAGATTTTGAAACATGAAGCGCGAACTCTGCTAGCGGCATGCCGCCAAGTTGCATAATATTTTTTACACCAAGGCTTTTTAAAGCCTTTCTGTCCTTCTTGCCCTCGACGATGACGAGCTTGCCTTCGAGCTCCTCAAGGCATCTGACCAGTTGTTCGCCGTTTATCCGGCTCAGACTATTACCCCCCGGCAGCTATATGACTATGGCGTCCACTATGTCCCTTTCCGTCACTATGCCCATGAGTTCGTGGTCCTCGACCACTGGGAGCCCGCCAACCTTCCTGGCTATCATTACTCCCGCCACCTCGCCCACGTCGGCTTCCGGTCCCACTGTTATCGGCTCGCTCATTATCCTCGTCACCGGGAATGCCTGCCCGCCCGGCTTGTCGACGTTCCCGCTCTCGTGAAGGTGGAGAAGGATGTCCCTCGGCGCCACTATGCCGACGAGGATGCCGTCCTTCACGACGGGAAGCCTGCGGAAGCCGCCCATGAGCATCATCTTAGTGACGTCGCTTGCCGTGTGTCTGTCCTGAGCCACTATGGGTTTTCTCACCATCACATCGGCGACCTTCACGCGCGTCCTTCCCCTCACCTGTCTCACCAGGTCCCATTCCGAGACCATGCCGGTAAGCTTCTTCCTGTGGGTCACGGGGTATGCGCCCTTCCTGTGCTTCCTGAAGAACTCGAGCGCCTGGGAGAGCGTCGTGTTCTGGTCGATGTCTATCACGTGCCTGCTCATGGCAGATCTCACTGTTGTCTCGCTTGCCGGGCCCTTCCCGCTCGTCCCGCCGCCCTTGGAGAGCGCCCTGAGGACGTCGGTCGTTGACAGCATTCCCTTCACATGGCCTTCCCTGTCGGTGACGGGTATCCTCCTGTACCGCTTGGCAAGGACGTCTATCACGCTCTTCAGCCTGGCGCTGGCATCGCACGTGAGGGGCTTCCTTGACGCTATCTCTA